>CAUSGP010000001.1:0-36919 GCA_963531075.1 uncultured Actinomycetaceae bacterium
CCGCCTCGAGTCCTTCGAGGACCGTAATCGACGAGGCGTCGTAGGCTTGGCCTTTCGAGACTTTGACGACGCTTTCCCCTTCGGGGACCGCGTTTTCTGCGGAAGTTCCGTCTGTCGTCACGCTTGAGCTTCTCCTTCGCCTAATGCATGCGGAGGCCACCATGACGCCTGTGTGAAGCGCTGCCCCCGCCGCTGTAGGCCCCCACCAACGAAGGGACCCAAGCAATTCTACCGCGCTTCACGTGACAAAAGTGCCATTCTTGGGCCTCGTGTGCTACTACACCCTCAAGTTCGACATCAGCGAACGCATTGCACCCCGTCCGTGGGCACGCATGTTATCTGACAGCTACACCATGTATACCCCGTTTTGACACTTACCCGTAAGTGTCGCGCGGACCCCGCCCGCGAACGGAGAAGCGGCCATGTTTCCAACTTGGCCTGGATGGGCCCTTGACCACGATTTCTCTGACCACTCCTTCGCCGACCTCTTTGGCAAGAGTGGCTTCAAGGGTCGCCTGAAGCGCACGGATCTGCGTTTCCCACGACGTCGACGACGTACGCAATGTCAACGTTCCCCCGTCGGAGAAATCCTCAACGACGCAGTGTTTGGCAACCGTCGGACCAACGATCTCAGGCCATCTACTGGCCACCGAGGCCACCTCAATCTTCTCGCCCCATCCTTTGTCGCGGACGTAGCGGGCCAGTATCTGCCCAATAGGATGCGGATCGCGATGGGAAGGCCGCGGGCCGCTTCCAACGTCGCCCCACCCGGGACCGGGGCTCCACACTTCATCTCCAAGAGGCTCACTCGAATCGTGTTCTTCCCGGCTGGACGGTCTTTGGAGCGCGCGCGAAGCCGAGGGAGCGCGCGTCCGCACATAGCCGCGGGCAAAAGCCGCCTCTCTCGCGCGATCCAAAGCCCGAAGAGCCAACACGTCGCCGTTTCGTTCGATCGCCGCTCGTCGCGCCGCTTCGACGGCCCCGTCAACCATCGTCCTTCTCCGGTGTGATGCTCCCAATGGCGACCATGAAACGTCGACCATCGAGTTCTGCGGGCAGTTCGCTTCCCACGGCAGCAGTGATGATCGCTTGTTCGGCACGTTGAACGATCTGAGCCAAACGATCACGGCGCCTCGTGTCGAGTTCCGCGAAAACATCGTCGAGAATGAGAATTGGCTCGCCGCCCTCGGCCCATTCGCCGGATTCGTCTCCGCGCAACACCTGCCAAGCCGCGAGTTTGAGCGCGAGCGCATAACTCCATGACTCGCCGTGGGACGCGTATCCGCGCGCGGGAAGAGTCCCCAAGCTCAGGGCAAGCTCATCGCGATGAGGCCCCACAAGGTTGACTCCGCGTCTGATCTCTTCGTCGCGGCGCTCAGCCATCGCGCTCATGAACCGGATTTCATTGAGCTCGACATCTCGAAGTTCTTCTTCCGAATTGTCCGCTTTTTCTCGATTGTCCGCTTCTCTTTGATCGTCTGCCTCGTTTTTATCAGATGCCCCTTCAGAACCGGCTTCTTCTTGATACATCTTTTGGGTATGTTGGGGCATTTTGCCGAGAGATGCCTGGGAAGTCGCGGCGCCTCCGAAGGAAACCTTGGAACGATTGCTTTCAGTGCACCGGATGGCGTTGGCCAGATAGGCGATCGATGCCGGACCTCGCCCGCCGGAGACTTCAGAATAGAACTCGTCGACGTGGGGCCGGAGTTTAGCCACGGTCTCCGCGCGGGCCGCGGTCAGCTTCGCCCCAAGCTTGGCCAATTGCACGTCCCATACGTCGAGCGCCGCTGCGTCGATCGAGCCGCCGCGTTTGCGGGCCGACCCCGCCGACTTCAGCACAGCCGCGCGTTGGCGAGCCACTTTTTCATATTCTGATCGGACTCCCAGCAGCGACGGACGCAGCTGAATGATAATTCCATCAAGAAAGGAACGTCGGGTTCCCGGGTCGCCTTTGATTAGCTCAAGATCTTCCGGTGCGAAAACGACGCTCCGCACAACTCCGACGATTTCGGGTGGGCGGACAAGACCGCGATTGATCCTCGCGCGATTGGCTCTTCCGGAATAGATTTCCACCTCCACCGTTGTCGACGTTGTGTCTCGAACAACGCGTGCCTGCACTACCGCGGCACTCGCCCCCTGACGCACGAGGGCGCTGTCGCCGGAAACACGATGGGAGGAAAGAGTCGACAGATAGCCGACAGCCTCAATGAGATTGGTCTTTCCCTGTCCGTTTTCGCCGACGAATACGGTCACCCCCGGCTTCAAACCGACGATCGCTCGCTCATAAGAACGGAAATCCGCAAGCGCGAGATCGCTGAGATACACGCTCCCTCCGCGTTATCCGCCGTATGTGCGAATCGGCATGAGCAGCAGTCGAAACTCTTGATCGTCCTCGCCTTCGATCTCCGACTGCGCGGTGAGGACAGCGGGTTTCGACGCATTCGTGAACGACAGGCGAACGTAGGGCGCCGACGTCGCTCCAAGCCCTTCCTGGAGAAAACTCGGGTTGAAAGCCATAACGATGTCTTCCCCGTGAAGCGTCGCTTCAAGTGCCTCGCTCGTTTGAGCATTGTCACCTTGCCCCGCCTCGAGAACCACTTGTCCCTCGCTGAAGGAAAGGCGCACCGCAGAGTTCTTCTCCACGACAAGCCGAGCGCGCTTGATGGCATCAAGCATCTCTTGACGTCCGATGATCGCATATCCGGTGACGTCGGAAGGAAAGAGATTGCGCACCTGCGGGTAGTCGCCGTCGATCAAACGAGCGATGTTGTGACGGCCGGCCGAAGAGAAGCCAATCATTCCGGCACGCCCCGAATTGTCGATCGCAAGCTCAACCTTGCCCACGGATCCCAAAGACTTCGCTATGTCTGACAACCGCGATGCCCGTACGAGGATTCTGTGCGAGACGTCGGCGTCCGAAGGTTCCCATTGAAGATCCCGAACAGCCAGACGATAGCGATCGGTTGCCATGAGGGACATCGTTTTGCCCTCGATTTCGATGCATACCGAAACGAGAAGCGGGAGTGTGTCGTCAGACGAGGCTGCCGTGACCACCTGTGACACGGTTTCCTGCCATAGAGCGCCGTCGACGACGCCGGAAACCTCAGGCATTGGCGGCAGAGTGGGATAGTCTTCAAGAGGCATCGATTGCATTGAAATGTGTGAGGATCCGCAGACAACCTCGAGCTTTGCCCCTTTGATCTCCATGTCAATAGGTTTATTGGGAAGGGCGCGCGCGAAGTCGGAGAGAAGGCGACCATGGACCAGTATTGTTCCGGGCTCATCCACGGCCGCTTCCACGACCGCATGGGAAGAGATATCGGGGTCGTAGGAAGATAGAGCGACGGTGCCATCCTTGTCTGCTTCAATCTTCATTCCCGCAAGCACGGGAAGGGAAGGACGGGAGGGAATCGTGCGGGCAACCCACGAAACGACGTCGGCGAAGACGTCATGCTCGACCCTTAGCTTCACTACAGACCTTCTTTCATTGAATCCCTCAAGGGCATAGACGGTTTAACTCTACGCGAGAAAGGCTCGGGCGTCGCCCAACTCGCCTCGCCATTCAGTCCAAAACCGACAAATTTTTGTACTAGATAAGTTTTTAGTAGTAGTTGTAGCTCCTGTGGAATCGGTGGATAACCTCCTTTTTCATTGTATTTGCAATGCTTTTGCCTGTGGATGAAACTGTGCGCTGCCTGGGTGCGACGAACTCAAATCGGTGGATGAGACACTTTCGACCTTGACGAATCCACATGTTGAAACGGGTTATCCACAGGAAGATTAAGCTTCAGCACAGGCCAATGCACATCCGATGTGGATTACAAAGAGGCCTGTTGAGCGGCCTGCTTGATTCGGCTTGTAAGTTCCGACACCTGGTTATATGTGGTCTGACGCTCGGCCATTTGCTTGTCGATCTTCCTGCAGGCATGCATCACCGTCGTGTGATCACGTTTGCCAAAAAGATGACCGATCTTGGGCAGTGACAGTTCGGTCATTTCGCGGCACAGGTACATGGCGACTTGACGCGCAGAAACAAGAACCCTGCTGCGGTCGGTCGATATCATCTCTTCAATCGAAATGTCGAAATATCCGGCAGTTTGACTCATGATGAGCGTCGCCGTGATTTCGATGGCGTCGGGGTTCGCGATGAGGTCTTTGAGGATCATTTCGGCCAGACTCAGGTTGATTGTCTGTTTCGAAAGATCCGCGAAAGCTGTGACTCGGCGGAGGGCGCCTTCCATCTCGCGGACATTGGTCAACATGTGCGTTGCGATGTACTCGTTGACCTCGCGTGGAACCGTGAAGCCGTCGGAATGTGCCTTTTTCTCGAGAATGGCGATTCGGGTCTCGAGATTGGGCCGATCGATGTTGGCCGTTACTCCCGAGTTGAAGCGGGAGAGCATGCGCTCCTCGAACCCGTTGAGAAGATTGGGTGAAACATCGGAGGTGATGACGATCTGTTTATTGGAATTCGTCAGAGCGTTAAACGTATGGAAGAACTCTTCGACGGTCGAATCTCGGCCACCGATGAACTGGATGTCATCGATGAGGAGGATGTCCACCGTTCGGAATTGATTCTTAAACTCTGCTTGATGTCCGTCGCGCACGGAGTTGATGAAGGCGTTCGTGAACTCCTCGGCGCTCACGTAGCGGACTTTGATGGAAGGGAAGAGATTGAGAGCATAGTTCCCGATGGCATGCATAAGATGAGTCTTTCCCATGCCGGAGTCGGAATAGAGGAACAGCGGGTTGTACGTCGTTCCGGGAGATTCGGCCACGGCCAACGACGTCGCCGTGGCGAATCTGTTGTTGTCCCCGATAACGAAATTATCGAAAGTGTAGCGGGGATTGATGCGAGCCTTCTGCGATCGCGCCGCGGTATCCGACCGTTTGGCCAGAACTTCTTCCGCGATTGTTGTTTGATCGACGTAGCGCATTCCCTGTGTGAAAGATTCGGAGGGCATATGCGAAAGCGCCGAATCTTCTGTGGATGGCGACGTGTCGAGATGCCTGCGTCTAGTTCGGGCATAATCGGTTCCCGCACCTGCAGATCGTCTTTCATACCTCGAAGCCTCTTCATATGCCGGCGTTTCCGAGTATCGTCTCGAAGTTTCGGAGTAATGATCGGTCTCGGGATAACGATTTGAAGATTCGTCCGACGCCACGGACAGCGGATTCTCGCTGGTTTCCTCCGATATTTCCCGTGTGGCGGTGCTCGACGTCGACGATCCTTGTGCCGGCGAGCTCAAACTCGAGGAATCTGATCTCATCGATCCCGAACCCGTAGAACCCGAACCCATCTGATCCGAACTTGTGGATCCTGAACCTGCATGGCTTGAACTCACAGGCCCCGAACTCGCCTGGCCTGAACTCGAAGATCTCGAATTCATCGGACCTGAACCCATTGAGCTTGCCTGGCCTGAACCCCTCTGGTTTGATCCCATTGATGCGGGTGAGGCGGAATGAGGAGGTTCAGATGAGGACGGGGGATTCGATGCGATAGCCGAGGCGACGGGTCCGACTGGTTGAGATTCGTTAACGCTTGGATCGACAGATATGACGATGCGCACCGGGCGTCCAAGTATATTCGAAAGCATTGATGTCATCGTCTCTGAGACGTGTTCTTCTATCCACGTCTTCACGAATTCCGAGCCAACGGCAATCATGAAGATGTCTTCAACCCAGGCAAGCGGATGGGCCACACGCACGAAGGCAGCTTGGGAATCAGAGAGCGAACCGTCCGCACGCAGTAATTCGGTTGCCGCATTCCAAGCGTCTTTAGCCGGATTACCGTCACTCATTGGAACTCCTTGGACGTGTGAGATCCCCTCGCATATTGCCTCCTGCGTGGGACCTGACCAATTTGAACACAGCCCTGGGGACAATGCAACAGGTTTATCCACAGACTTGTCCACAACTGTGGAAATTACATCCATGTCATTTGATTAGATCTATCCGTGCGCTGTTGATCCAAACTTGAGAATGGAGCTTTATCCACAGCTGTGGACACAGGTGTGAATAACAGGCATGTAATTTGTAGACGGATGGGAAATCTTGAGATTCCAATCACCGGAACTGTAGATTGCATTGACCTGCAAGCGAGTTTTCGCGTAAAGTCAATTAGTCATATGTGCCTAACGCACAAGTAGTCCATGCGAGGTCGCCTCGCGCAGTCTTAGGGAGAACAACCGTGACCAAGCGGACTTTCCAGCCGAACAATCGCCGCAGGGCCAAGGTCCACGGCTTCCGTAAGCGTATGTCGACCCGCGCTGGTCGCGCGGTTCTTGCGGCTCGCCGTCGTAAGGGCCGCCGCTCTCTATCTGCCTGACGTGCTTCCCGCCGAGAACCGCATGCGGCGTTCGGCGGAGTTCGCGCGGGCTTTTAGAGGCGTTCGCGGCGGGTCCGCTAGGCTTCTCGTGGCTATCGGCCTCGATCTTTCCAGTATGGGTTTGGCGAATTTAAGTTTGGCCGATGCGGATCCCACGGAAAACATTGTCTGCCTTCCTCCGAAGGTCGGTTTTGTCGTACCTAAATCGGTGGGTAATTCTGTTGTCAGGCACAGGCTCTATCGACAACTTCGCCATCTCATGAGAGTGCGAATCGGAGAATTCAGGCATGGAGAACTTGTGGCTGTGCGTGCATTCCCTCCGGCTAGTGGTGCGAGTTCTCAAGAGTTGGCCGAAGACGTCGATCGTTGTATCGCCTCTGCACGAAGGAAGCAAAAGGCCCGGCGAAGTGTGGCGGCATCAAAAGAACCTACCGATTGTCAGTTTTTTGTTCGACCCACGACCGTTTCCGATTATCAGCATTCGGCTTCAGGTCACCTTCATTCCTCTTTCGATTGTCCCCACCCAACTGATTCCAGCTCATCAGGGCCTCATATTGGCGAAATCGAGGTTGACCGGCGAGTGACGGATATCAGCCAATGAGTTTTCTCACCAGCATTTTGTCGCTGCCCGTCCGTGCCTATCAACGCTGGATTTCCCCAGGCCTTCCCGCAAGATGTCGCTATGCTCCCACCTGTTCGCAGTACGCGTTGGAATCCCTGCGAATCCACGGCGTCTTGAAAGGTACACTACTAACCATATGGAGAATTCTGCGGTGCAACCCGTGGAGCAAAGGTGGAGTGGACAGAGTTCCTCAAAAGGGCCGTTGGCCTTCGAGACCTCTGGATGTGGACGAGCTTCACGCCCTCTACAGGCGGGAAGATGCGGAAACGGCTCTTACGGGCGAATGCCTCAACGAGGTTCGCTCGGCCTCATAAGCTTGAAAGACAACGCGGGATAACCGCCGAATACGAAAGAAGTAGCGTGGATACAATCGTTGCCCCACTCATGTGGGTGATCGCTTGGATCATGGAGATCTTGCGTCGAGCCTTTGTGGCACTCGGCCTTCCCGATGGCGCAGGCCCGGCACGGGTGCTATCGATTATCGGACTCACCGCTATCGTTCGCATTCTTGTCCTTCCCTTGTACAACAAGCAGATTAGGTCGTCTCGCCAGGCTCAGCTGATCCAGCCAGAGGTCCAAAAGATCCAGAAGAAGTACAAGGGCAAGAAGGACATGGTTTCCCGACGCCGAATGCAGGAGGAGATGCAGGCGGTCTATCGCAAGCATGGAACGTCTCCTTTTGCGACGTGTCTTCCAATGCTCGTCCAGATGCCCATTCTTTATGCCCTTTATCGGGTGATCTCTGCCTTCCCGAGCATTTCGAATGGACGTCGCACCGCGCTCGGTCCCTTCACCAAGCAGTTAGCAACGGATTTCGAGAATTCCACGGTCTTCGGCGCACCCTTGGCCACGAACTTCAGAACAGCCACATCTTCCAATAGCCACATCGTCATCGGGGTGTTGGTGCTCATCATGAGTATCACAATGTTCTACACACAGCATCAGTTGATGCGTAAGAACATGCCTGAATCGGCTTTGGACAAAAGCAATCCGATGTATCGCACTCAACAGTTCATGATGTATGGCATGCCCCTTATGTACATCTTCATGGGCGGGATTCTGCAGGTAGCGGTTTTGGTCTACTGGGTTGCCGGCAATATTTGGAATCTCTGCCAGCAGGCTTGGTTCATCCGTAACAACCCGACACCAGGTTCCCAGGCTTACAAAGAACGCCAGGAGCGTCTGAAAGAAAAGCGCAAGCGCAAAGGTCTTAGCAAGGAAGAGATCGAGAACCTTGAGGCTGAGGATGCGGCTCGCGCCGGAGTGCGAGTCCAACCTCTTGGCAAGGAAAGATCGAAGAAAGCAGCGGCAAAGGCAGCGAATCGTGCTCTCTACAACGAAGCCGACGACGCCGAGGAAGGCGATGAGCCCAAGGAAACTCGCGGTAAGGATGGCTTGACTGAAGCTGAGCGAGCTCGCCGTCGCTACGAACGACGGCAGGCAGAGCGTGCCCGTTCGAAAGCAAAGGCCGCTAACCGAAAGAAACGAGTTCAACAAAATCAGAAGAAGCGAAACTTCTGACGACCATCTTTGGTCTCGATTATGACTCCCACGCTTTCCCTAGTTTATGCATCGCGTTCGGTAGCTTGCGTGATGTATCCCCTCTATTGGTCGGCTGCGGCTTTTTGTATTCGGCAGTCATCGCCTGTGTGGCAAAGGGTAGGCTCTCGTCAATTGCCGAATGGACGCCGACTACTAAGTACCTGCCAACCATTACATCTATCCGCTGGAAAACGATCTACTCTGCAGAGCAGCGACTGGTTTTTTTTCGGTAATCATAAACAATTTGTTTTGCAGGACCACGAGCAATCCTCTCTGCAGAATTGTAAACGAAGCCTTCTGCTAGCCTACGGGCACTCTTTTCTGCATGCGTGTTCCTATTCGCGTGAGATGGTTCTGCACGCGACTCCGCCGCATAAGAAGAGTGTGCCTTATACGTATAAAACATATAAAAGGGGTTTTCATGAGAGTTCTTGAAGTCTCGAAGGCCCTGCCACCAACGTTTTTCACAACTCACTACCCCTCACGCACTATTGCGGTGCTAGTTGAAGAAAGGACGAACTGATGGCTGATAGAGCTGAACTCGTTAAACGACTCAACGACGAAGGCGATTTTGGAGCTGACTACATTGAAGAGCTTCTCAACATTGCCGATCTGGACGGTGACATCGAAATTGGCATTGAGGCAGATCGTGCGTCTGTTGCGGTTGTGACCGAAGGTGTTGCTGATCGTAGGCTTAAACGCCTAATAGGTCAGGGAGGCCAGGTTCTCGATGCCCTCCAGGAGCTTACTCGCCTCGCCGTTCAAGCAAAAACCGGTGAACGGAGTCGTCTCATGCTTGACATAGCCGACTATAGAGAGTCACATCGCCAAGAAGTTGCTGCTATTGCGCAAGAAGCTGTCGCCTCCGTTCTCGCCAACGGTGAGCCGGTTTCATTAGCTCCGATGAATCCGTTTGAGCGCAAGGTTGTTCACGACATTGCCGCTGCGGCTGGACTTGCATCTGATTCGGAGGGTGTTGGCAATGCACGTCATGTCGTTATTACTTTGAAAAGCTCTGAGGAACTTTCCGACGTGGAAACAGAAGACGCCGAAGAGGTAGATGCTGAGAAGGCCGTCGGCCTAGATGCCGAAGCGACTACCGAAGGAGAGAACAAAGATACCGTTAGTATCGAAGCTGAAGACAGTGCTGATGTATATATTCGAGGCACCTTCGAGCTACCAGATAGTGATCAAGCCGCTTCTACACCTGTACGTACGAATGAAGACTCCGCTGGTAGCGGTAGCTTAAGCAACGCTAAACCACTTGCCAGTAATTCCAACCTCAGCCAAGAAACTAACCACCTAGCCGATTCGAAGGCTGAGTAAATCAGTCGTGAACGACAAGAAGATGCCAGTGGAAGCCCCTCCCGAGGGAGGGGCTTCCCAGTTTGGCGATGATGTATGGGACCAGTTACTCAGCTATGCAGGAATGATTGAAAAGGAGGGCGAATTACGCGGTCTTGTCGGACCCCGCGAACTTCAGCGCTTATGGACGCGTCACATCCTTAATTCCATGGCAATTCTTCCTTTTATTCCAGCTGGTGTAGATGTTGTCGACGTTGGTTCGGGTGCTGGTTTTCCGGGTATCGTTGCTGCCATAGTACGCAAGGACCTTCGTTTTCTTCTTGTCGATTCAATGGAACGTCGGGTGCAGTGGCTGAACGACGTTGTTGCGGCCCTATCTATCCCTAACGTTGAAGTTATTCATGCAAGATCCGAGGACCTGATCAATGCCGTTAGGGCTGACGTCGTTACGGCGAGAGCGGTGGCAGTTTTGAAGAATCTGATTCCATTGACAATGCCGTTGTTGAAAGGTGGTGGTTCCTTAGTTGCACTTAAAGGCGTACGTGTTGATAACGAGATTGATGAGGCAATCAGTATATTGCGCGAGTACAACGCGAAATGGGCTGACGTTCACTTTGTTACCCCTTTTGGAACGCATGAGGAGACGAGAGTTCTTGAAATTCGGAAAAAGTGACTAAAGCGTATGTACCTAATGATGCTTAACAGTTGAGATTAAGTTGTCTTTATATTGTTAAATACCATTTAAGGTAACTTATAACGTTCTAGTTCATTATATTTATTTTGATCTTAATTTTATCGACGTAACTATCTTAGGATGATATTTATAATATCTAAACTAATAGGTTGTCACTATGATGTGGCAGTAAAATCTTATAGTTAACTTAGTTAAGTAACATATAGAATGTTTGAATTTGATCTTGATTGCGGAACTATTTCAATGTTTAATAGCTTAAACGGTTTTTTAATAATTATTTTCTGATTTCATATGCCTTTACCTACTTACATAGTCCGTTTATTTCCATAATTAGCGTAATTCTCGTTTTAACTTATCCTTTTATTATCGTTTTCTTATTTCTCTGCTGTTCACTACTATCTTTGTTCTTATTTTATCTATATATAATGTGGTCAAATTGCAATCGATCTCTGGGGTTTAGCTCCACTTTTGCTTTCTAGTTGATCCGATAGTTCTAACGACGTGTAACATGTACTTTATGACAACCTAACCCTAAACTAAGTACGATTAGTCTAGTATCTAAACTTTAAATTAGATTTTTGCGTTTCACGTGAAACTTTCGATGTCTAGTAAGTTGACAGACTGTTAGTTGACATTAGTGGCGATAGGTCACTGACCACATTTACTGTCTGATTTCAACTGACCTCTTCCAGTACCGTGTGAATATCGCTAAAAAAAGGGAGATCCGATCTGGTGCCAGCGTTTTGGTGGCAGTGAGGAAACTGTGTTTATGATCTTATTGATACCTAGGGTGCGTTGGAAATGGTTGCTGCTGAGTTCGTTTGGTACTGCGAATAATGACTGGTGTTGGAGGTATGCGATTTCATTCAGAAGAAGACGGGATGCGTGCGTGCAAAAATTTTTTCAAACCGAGGTAGTGTTTGTTAGTGAACTTAAATAGAAGATTGAGGGTTCTCTTCAGTTTTTAGTAAAGAATAGTTTCTTGTCAAGTGAGAATGGGATGGGTTAGAGAATAGGTTTGTAAGTTTAGGGAACCAGGAACTCTGTTAGAGCTGCAGGTAGTATCTCTCTACTGCCATGAATGCACTGATAAAAGGTTGCTGCACCGAAAGCAATTTTGGCGATACTAATATTTGACGAAACTGGTTGATTGGGCTCACGTAGCTCTGTTTGTTCTTCGACTTTTGGGAAATGAAGTCAAGTTGCCAGTATGCTTCAGATTGAATGTAAAAATTTTAAAAGGTCTTTTTGAACAAGTTCCGGTCGGATTCACATAGCGCGATTCTACTAACAGACCAATTAAGCGACGGAAGCAATCAGGAACACCGTTAGTATCGATTCGATAGTTCAGATACATAGTTGTTTACTGCATTGATTTCCGTCGTGGGACATATACTGCTCTATAAGCTATTCGATTTCTTCCTAGAGGTCTTTAACAAATTTCGGAGACATTAAGATAGCTGGTGGCCATAACGTCATCGAATAGATAACAGCCATGTTTAAATTACAGCACTGATAAAGATCATTGATTAAGTATTTGTTGGAGGCCGATACAGGAGTGTGGCTGATACCGGAGAGGCACTGCTATTTGTAAACCTTATAACGTTTTGCTTGTCACCAAGCTCTACTGACCAACGTATTTGATATCAACTAGGTAGTAATTGTATATAGCTTATATCGGATTGTATTATTCGCCTGAGGTAGAATAACGACTTACTTAAAGAGTGCATTAACTCGCTTTCTGTGAATCTCAAGAAATGACGAGATTGGACACCAGTCGTGTTGCTCAAAGTGACAGACAGCGCGGTATTCATAGATCACCTGAGCGGAGATTCTTGCTTGAGACAACAACGACTACGGTTAGGCTAGTTTGATATTTACAATCTCCAAAATTCGATTGCAGGTCAGTATCAGTCATTAATACCTAATGTTCTGTGAGGGACAATCCGCCGTGAGCCGTTGCAGTGATCAACGCATCAGCCGCGTCTGGTTTAAGTTGGATATGATAAGCTCACATACTACTGATCCATTTGATCATTGCAGAAGACTAGCTAAGAGATTCTGGACGTGAAGGTGAAATTGCAGAGGATTCTTATGTCCGTAGAGGCCATCTACGTACCGCATATTTGTCAAATATGACCGCTCCCGTTTCTATTGACCTGTGTTTCCCATAGCGACATGTAACTTGCGGTGGGTCTCATCAGGCAAGGAAGTAAATTATCCAACCATCAATGGCTTCTTTGACACGGTATGAAGGTATCACCGAACGTACAAAGTAGATGCTAAAGGGTCACGGATCACTGAGCATGTCAGTGAACGTAGACTCCAGGTCAAAGCAAGATGGTCACGAATCCAGTCGTAGCGCAGAGAAAGGACACGCGTCGAGTTCCACTTGGTTTTTCGCCGATACTGAGCTACTTGTGAACTCATCACAATCATCTCTAACTTACCCCTTTTGCACCTAACGGAAGTAAATTATTTGGTAGGTAGCTTATGGTGGTAAAGCGTACTGACTTGACTATTGACTAGTATCCTTTATAAACGAGCAACCAACTTCGACCGCGTGTAATTCAGATATCGTTTAACTGTATTAACTATAAAGGAGATATTTCCCTGTCGTGTGATGCGTACTTCGCTAGCCGTTACGATTGCCGTTTACAAACAGCACCCAGTAATCAGACTAGGTGTTGTTAATGTTTCAGATAACTTGAGTTAACCACGGCGCCACATAACTGAGTATTGCCAAGACAAATACTAAAAATTAGGACTGTGTAACAGTCGAATGGCCATGCTTGCTGTTGTTTCACGTGAAACACAACTGACTCTAAATAATATCGACATATCAAAAATTTTGAATGGGTTAGTTCGATGCACTGTTGATGTGTATAAGCTAGGGCATATGTAACCTATATTTAGGTCGAATTTCGCTAGTATAATATCAGCGAAAACGAACTTCTAGAACGGTGTGAATGTAAATCGTTAAGTAACTCTACGGTGCCAGAGACGATACTAAAGGTCATCCTGTGATTTGATAGCGATGCTAATAGTGAATGTTTCTAAGTATAAATGAAGTAACGATACTTCTATCGGTAAGTGCCAACGTTAGTCGTAGAACCTCGACGAACTACAGATATACCTATGACTGTTTTGCTTGAAGACCTTTGATTACAGGTATCCAAGGTATTCAAGTTTATATAGACAGCAAACAAAACACATTTTATAGCTGTTCTTGACATAGCTGACTTATATCAAACCAATCAGTCAATAGAAAAGCATTGTCTGTCAAGGTGAGATCATACAGAAACAGTGGTGTAATTAGATGGAGGTTATATTTATTTGCTAAGTTTTTTTGCTTAATCTAGAATCGATCTAATTGAGTGTGTCTTGGACAGAGGCTTTACTTTGTCAGTTAGTTACCCTTCAAATCTAGATGTAAATTTGTAAGTTCGAATATCAATTTCCTCGTATTTTGATTGATTTAGCAGCTCATAGCGTCAATTGCATGACGAGTTTGTAACAAACAAATGAGTTAACGTAGTAGTCTAAAGATACAAATCTATAGTTAATTTGGCAAGACTTCTGCCGCTGCAAGATAAGTACTTTTGCAGGAAGGGTATACTTTAAGCAGCTTCGATTTGCATACGATGATACTGGGTGTGCCATAAAAGATCGTAGTGTCTGTTGGCTTGAAGCTGCGTTAGCTAAAGAAATTACGGACACTGTTTCTCTACCAAGCTGCCTCAAGATGTGGCTATTGTTGGATAAAGGAAAACTGAAAAATATCTAGTCTAATAGAATACAAAAGTCCTGGCAGGCGTGCGTTTCACGTGAAACGTGGAATTTAGCTTAAGCAATTGCTTCAAGATTCGCAGGTAATAACCGATATAGCCACCCCGGAAGGCGTCGCACCACAAACTGAGGGTACTGTCGTTGTGTCACAAATGGTATCAGGTCGGTTGGGCTCTGATAATCGAATTAGTTAGAAGTTCTCTCTAAACCAAACGGGCAGTTTGTGTATCACTAAAGACAGTCAGCAAACTAATGCATAGATTGTTCAGATTTGGCTATTGACGGCAATGCAATAATTACTGATGCCGGGTACTGTAAAGTACGCACTATCGAGCTTACTGTTTATTCAAAGTACATATGTAAGCTAGTCGTGCGTTACTACCAGCTTCTCCGTTTGGTACGCCTAGAAAACTTATTTTAAATAACTAGTGATTGAACTAAAGCGGACCATATCGATTTAGTCCTCTAACATTAATACAGACAATAGAAAATGTAAGTTAATAGATGATAGCTGCATGTATGTAGCTATCATTTCTGGCAATGTCTCTACTGCCTCAGCGGCTGGTTGTCGCTAATCACTCTAAGCGCGTGTTGATCTTGTTGATCGAGAACATTCAATCAAACTAAGAAACTTAGGCTTGCAGATCTGAGAACATAAGTAGTAAATGAATATTAATCGCATTTGGACAAGATAAACTGTTCATTTGGGCACTCTCGACCACTAGGATTTCATTAGCTGCTTCGTTTTGCACCTTTCGGTCCTAAAGATCAGTAGTTGGGTTACTTAATGCACGAAATAAAGGGAGTGAGGATACCTGTAAAGGATAACGTGTTTCATGTGAAACAGAATGTCAAAGAAGAACACCATTGTTTGATTATAAAAACGAAGGACGTAAATTGGTTCTGGCTGTCCCGGGCTGAATCGATGGGTTAAATTAGCTACGAACTAATTCATTAGTAGTTGGTCGACTTCTAGTTCCGGGTATAAGCAAGAGGTTTGGCAATGCCTTATTCAAAGTTGGCGACTTTTTCTTTAAAATTTGCGTATAGATACTAGCCGGAAGCCTCAGGACAAAATTAGGTAATAGAATTTTTGTACGAAGAAACAACATTGACTTGTATACAATAAGTCTAATATTACACACGAATTGGCTTTAGAAGGGTACTTAATGCCCGAGTTAACTAAGTCCAGCTAGATCTGTAGGGGCAGACAACTAGACTATAATCACGATTACCGCTCGCAGTTCCTTAGTTTTATATTATCGCCTAACAGTCTGTAACGCAGATGAGCATTAGGCTCAACGTGTTTAAGTGTTTGATAGTTGTATATGAACTGAAAGGCTTTCACGTGAAAGTGTCACAGATAGATAAACTGGCAAAACCTCATGGCAACAGACGACCTTAATATGTCGAAGCTTACGTTCATAAATTATAAACAGAGCGCACGGCTTTATTAGAGTAGCCATATTTCCTTAAGCGAATATTGTGAAGAAGGGTTTTAGTAGTTTCTCCACATTCAGCTCTAACGCCTAGATATCATCGATGGCTGAACTATATTTGTAAAGTAATCCATAATTAACTAGCTACTGTCAGAAGTTGGTATAACTCCTTGTGTAATCTGCGTTTCACGTGAAACATTCAGATGTCTAGGAAAGTAACGGTTGCCAATAGTATATGTCACCACTCAAAGCCGTGGCTGTGTGATAGAAGCCTACATTCGGTAATTGGTCTATTTGGAGCAGTGTAGAAATCAAGTTGTCGATAGGCTTCAAATTTTACCTATTAGTACTATGAGAAGAAATGAGAATGAAGATCTGCTGTATCTGGTAAAGTTGCTGGGGTACAGGTCATTAGAATAGGTTAAGATTATTCGGCGAATTCAATAGCCTTGTGCTGTAAAATTCATACTGACATGTGGAGGTGCTGAAAATACTAATGTTATTGCTCAATCGGAATGCTGGTTGTGAACTATCTGAAGTAACTGCAATCTATATAGTTGTTGTATAAACCATATTTATTGAGGAACTACTAGAGTCTTGCACCATGAGGAATGTAGGTGCATTACGTTACTAGTATCTGCAGTGAGTCGTTGGTAAACTAAAACTATTAATCACACACGTCATTGTTGCATGTGCATAGCGTACCTCGTTGCTGTGCTTGGACCGTTGATCGCAGCCAGGTAAGGTTTAAATGACTCTATAGGAGGACAGTTTGGTAGATATATACTATCCTCTACTTTCTGAGCTAGTAGTTCTTTGACATGGAATACGGCAGGCAGCTCGGATTGTTTGGCGTGACGTATTATGCGTAAGCGAAAAGCTATAAGACTCTAACTTTCTGATAGCGAGCTTAAGCTAATTCTCGTCGCTGATCTGACCACCGTACTCGATAAACGTCTGGGACTATGTTTCTTCTATCTCGTTGAGCTGAAAGATTAACAGTTAATGATCAGTTTTATCAATAAAAGAAAAGGAAGTGAATGAATCTAGGCTGTAACTATCACGTTAAGAACGAAGATAGCCGTAAGTTTACAGAAAGCGAGTGTCCTCTAAGCCGGAACTTCCAATACCCAAAGGTTTCACGTGAAACATGTTGGCGCGACAGGTCGGATCACCTATATCAAATGATCCATTGTGATTAAAGGCAAAGTTAAGGAAGTTCTTGTCCGTAAAAGACTGCGATAGAGGTTGGTATATAACTTGACTACCGCAGTTTATTTTCTGTAATGATGTTAAGGGGGTGATGCAACGGCTTTTAAAACTGCTACTAGTTTAATTGGGATGCTAGTTCGCTATGCTTAAAAATAAGGGTGTGTGGATTATTCAACCTGGTATCAGGGTGGCGTATGGAATAAAGAACAGCATAAGAATATAACGCTTACGTGGAATTAATAACTAGGGCATGCGTAGAAGCTGTCGTTAACTTCGTTGTAAAGGACGTTGTTTGCACGGAATCCAGAGTAAATCCTTTTTATGAGCCTGTTTTGATATCAGTTCCTTTGCCACCTGATACTTAGTTTCGCAGTGCACGAATCTTCCCTCTTCGCGGTTATCCGCAGGTTGGAAACGCTTCTCTATTTGTTTCGCACAAAGTTAATTCGGCCTGTGTGTTGCTTGGCTCTCGCACTCTGTGTCGTTTTAGAACTTCTGCTGTCTGACACAGTATGAGCCTTGCCCTTCGGGTCTCTGGGACTCCGTGCGGCTATATGATCTTCCTTCTGATAAATCTGCATAAAGTTTCTGGTCGATGTCATCGATAAGGTGTTCTGACCAGGGACTACAGAATCAGATCCAGGTATGAAAAGTATGCGAGTACATTTTCTCGAACGATATGCAGAGATCTTATAACCTTGTGCAAGTAGTGCGTTTTATACGTGTACGTTATTCTTAACTTTTGAGCGTGGCTGGTGTAGAAAAGCTAGGTTTCGACGTTTCAATAACTTGAATGCGAGAATTCACACTATATACGTACAAGAATAAAATCTGCTCGGGTCTTCTGCCGATGGTTTCTGCAACAGAATGGTTGTACTCGGAACGTCAATCGGACCAGTGCATTATCCGAAGACCAAATGGGCCGTGCCGGTTAGAATTCTAACCGGAGTACTAAGCAGATGAGTGTTTAATGGAAGTATCCAGTCCGAACTAGTCTTAGTGAACTCTAAAGAGAATCCCACTATAGAGAGTAAATCAAGGAATGGATGTTCTTCGTCGAGGTGAAGATATTCTTTCTGAACTAGGTGGGACTCGTCAAAACGTGTTGTTTTTTCACACAATGCACGTACGTAATCTCGAACAAAGACGACTTCTAATTGATACGGGGTGTGACCGTTATAGAGCACAGTGCTTCTTGAGTACTGCCGAATACGATGCACGGGGTATGGATATGGCGAATGCTGTGCCACGACCAAAATTCCTTGAGGGTATTCAAATCACACTTACTGACAACGATCTCTCTATCGGCGAGATTTGACTATGCAGATAGAACACCGTAGGCATAATTCAGAATTTCCTGGATTGGACTTAGTTCTGTGGAAAACCTGAACGAAGAGCACGGTGTGGATAGGCCAATTTCAATGTGTGTTTTGCGTAGAATGTAGTGAGACGAGAGGAGTGGATACGTGAGTGATCCCATAAGCAAGGCGCGAGGGGCAACCATGCGGGTGACCGAAGAGGAAAGCCCGTGGGATCGCCTGCGGGGTGAAGGGTCTCCCCTTGCTAATAGTCTGGCTGAAGACATGAAGAGACTTGACGCAATTGGTGGATCCAAGTTTAGGTCTCCTGCGTCAACTAGGATTATCGCAATAGCCAATCAAAAAGGCGGTGTCGGAAAAACTACTACTGCTGTCAATATGGCTGCCGCTTTGGCTCAAGGCGGTTTGAACGTTCTTGTGGTTGATGACGATCCGCAAGGCAATGCCTCTACTGCTTTAGGCGCTAGTAGAGACGAGGATGTTGCAACCCTATATGATGTACTTGTCGGAAAAGCGACAATGCGTGAAGCTATGCAGTCAACAGAAAAGCTTAAGAATCTATTCGTGGTTCCCTCGTCGATTAACTTGTCACTGGTTGATGTCGAGCTTGCTGATCAAGACGATCGTATGACAAGACTTCGTGACACCCTCCGTCAAGGGTTGAATGAGATTGCTGCGCAGGGGTTTTCCTTTGACTATGTATTCATCGATTGTCCCCCGAGCATGTCACTTTTGCCTATCAATGCTTTGATTGCTGCCAAAGAGGTGCTGATTCCGGTTCAGACTGAGTATTATGCCCTGGAGGGATTGACTCAGCTTCTGCATACCATTGAAGGTGCTAGCGCTTCGCATAATCCTGAATTGCGCGTAAGTACAATTCTGCTCACGATGTCGTCAAAGAATACAAATCTTTCCGCTGAGGTTGCGGAAAATGTTAGGGAATTTTTCCCTGATCAGACGCTTGAGACGGAAATTCCAAGGTCAGTTCGCATAGCCGAATCACCATCTTATGGAGAGACCGTCATCACATTTGCACCCCGCTCCAGTGGCGCTATCGCTTACCTGGCCGCGGCACATGAGTTGGCTAGTCGAGCCGAGTAAGGAGTAGGTAGAAATGGCTGAGCGTAGACGCGGTCTCGGAAGGGGGATCGGTGCTCTCATTCCGGCAGCGCAGAGAGAGACAAAGGACCGTCCGATCGACGTTTTCTTTGGCAGTGGCGCGACCGCGGAGTCTGAAAACGACAAAAGTGGTAGTAAAAAAGTGTCATCGAAGTCGAAGAAGGTGAAGAAATCAGCAAAAGCTGAGGGAAGTACCACGTCGAAGCGCTCACAGGCACCAGAAACTGAGGATGTTCAAAACGCTACATCTTCCGGGCAAAGTGCGGATGGCAGGTCAGCGATTTCAGATGAAGCAAAAGGACATGCTTCCGGTAAAGGCGATGTGAGTGCTAACGTCAAAGCTAAAACAGGTACTTCTCCAAAGAAACAGCGCAGCAAGGATGACTCCTCCGAGTCGACTAATCCGTCGAGTTCAGGCAACTTGCCAGAAGAGACTGATCGCAGTCGCCATGATGTAACGCAGCAAGTCACGACTGTTAATGGATCCGCTTCTGAAAGACAGTCGAAAGACAAGTCTGGGTTTGTTGGAGCGAATGAACTCGCAGCAAGAAGTGCTGCCACAGCGGGTAAAATCTCTGAGAAGGCCGTATCCGTGTCTGCTGGAGAAAATGCTGCAGTTGATACTGGGCAATCAGATGATGCAGCCAGGCCGTCAGTCAATATAACCGAAGAAGTGTTTGTGAGTGAACGAGACGACGTCGTTGGACGGGCTGGCAACGACGGACGGACTGATACTGATGGGAAGGAATATAGCCCTAAACAGGCCGGAATTCATGAACATGTGGACGCCCCTGAGGTTGGTGTAGAAGAACGTAGTGGCGCCGTCAAACACAGTGATGCCGTTAAACAAGACGGTAATGACAAACGCGGCCGCAACGTTGAGCAAAGTGACTCTAGTGAATGGTCGGCTCCAGAAGAGACCGCCGGTACATCTCTTGATGAGCGAAATGCCATAGCCTCGGTTGATGAAGTCGGAATCGTTCTTGGTGACGACAAGAAAGTGGCCAGCGAAAGCATAGAGGTAGCCGATGCGGAAGAATGGGTAAACGGTAAGGCCGAGGAGGCAGCCTACGCTGACCGAAAGGTAGCTGACGCTGAGAGAAAGGCAACCGACGCTGGCAAGACTGCTGATACAGATCACCCAACTGATGAGACTAGTAAGTCAGTTGCTGAAGTTGGTGATTCAGCCACTGAAGTAGACGCGTCAGCTGTTGAGACAGGCGGATCAGCCACGACCGATATTATCGTTGCGAATGCCGACGTCGCTGCTTCAATTCCTGGCACTTCTACTTCTTTCAAGACTGATATGCGAGTGTCTGAAAAGACACCTGAGGAGAGCAAAGCACATTCTGTAGATTCCCCAGCGACTCTTGACGAACCTATCGTTACTGGCGTCGGGGAGGCTCCTACTTCTGTTGAGCATATTGCTGCTGTTACCGCAGGTGCTTCTGCCTCTGGCGAACGCACTGCTCCTGCCGCTAACACAGTTCGTCGCAAGACGAGTGTGCGAGCTTTTGATCAATCAGGCGCTGTTGAGTTTTCTGAGGAAATTCCTTCGGTAGAAGTGAAGCCTAGTGTTAGAACGACAGTTTCCGACGTCGGCCGGGTTAATGATAAGCAATCTGGTAACGCAGAAATTGATGATGCTGGAACGTCGGCTCAAGCTGCCGACAACGGAGCGTCACCTGCCGACAACGGAGCTACCGATAATGAAACGCTGTCTGAGCGTGATGGTGAAGTACTATCTGCGGAAGCTAGCGGAACATCGGATGGAAACGCCGGTGAAACACCGTTTGAAAATGCTGCTGAGACAGCGCTTGAAAGTGGCGGTGAAGTACCGATTGAAAATCAGGATGGAACGTCAACCAAGGATGAGAATGTGAAGCTACATGAGGTTGATGGCGGGACGCTCCGTACAGACGCGGCAAACGTCGAAAAGTCCGTGGATACAGGCGCGAACCTGTCCGGTGCATTTGAGGTTTCGACCGACCACGACGGAAGGTCCGTTGACGAGGAGAATGGAAGTTCTGCCGCCAGCAGGATTGAAAGTACTAATTCGACTGACATTCCTAAGGATCCAACCACTGCAAGTGGGGATGCTGCTTCTATCGTGTCGGTCGAAGATCCCGGACAACCGAATGGAACGGTTCCTGCAGACCGCGAATCCGAAGGGTCGGACTCCGACGAAGTCGACAGTATCGATGCGGATGATGAGGGGCTTGTCGAGGTTCCGGGTGCTACGTATGCTGAACTCCCGCTCGACGAAATAATCCCGAACACCCGACAGCCGCGAAATGTCTTCGATGAAGAGGAACTCGAAGAATTGGCTGCTTCCATCCGCGAGGTTGGGATCCTCCAGCCGGTCATCGTTCGTCCTCTATCCGCTCCAATTCCTGGACAACCGAAAGCTCGCTATGAGCTCATTATGGGTGAACGCCGTTGGCGCGCTTCCGAGTTGGCCGAGACCGGAACTATTCCCGCAATCATTCGGCATACGCAAGATGAAGACTTGCTTAGGGATGCGCTTCTTGAGAATTTGCATCGAGCAGAACTCAATCCGTTGGAAGAAGCGGCCGCCTACCACCAGCTTCTTGAAGATTTCCAATGCACACAAGAAGAGCTATCGCGTCGAATTGTAAGATCGCGCCCGCAGATTTCCAACACTTTGCGGCTGCTCAAGTTGCCTCCGTTGGTTCAACGCCGGGTGGCTGCAGGGGTATTGTCTGCCGGACATGCGCGCGCATTGCTCGGTTTATCCGATCCTGGGGCAATGGAACGACTCGCTCAAAAGATCGTTTCTGAGGGGCTTTCTGTACGGCAGGTTGAAGAAATCGTTGCTCTTGGTGATGAACCGACGGCTTCACCGACTAGTTCGCGTCGGCGTACTAAGCGTTATGGGCCCGAGCTCGGCGAATTGTCAACCAGACTGGCTGATCGTTTCGACACCCGTGTCAAGGTTGAAATGGGGGCGAAGAAAGGCTCCATTAAGATCGATTTCGCTTCGATTGACGACCTTAACCGAATTTTGGAGGTTCTTACGCCAGGAGAAACCGGTGTCGATGTTGTGGAGTAGCAATGCGAAAAACAAGACTCAGCCGGGGTCCGAAGAGTAGTTGAATATAAAACACTGTATCACGGAGAATCTGTGGTACACTCCTAGAGTTAGTTTGTCTCTCGCGTGATCGAGGGGTCGAGTTTTGCTCGGCCCCTCGATTTTGGTCGGTGAAGGTGCCGATGCATTGTGGATGTCCGATAAACGAGTCATCAGAGACACCACAACAAGGCAGTTCGTGTGTAGGAATGCAGAGGCACAAAAAGCTACGCGTAGCAGCGTGAAAAATGGACGGCCACGCGTGGAATAAACAACTAGACTACGAACGGCTTCACAACTGTTGAATGACAGAGCGAGACGCTGCAACCACGGGAAGACATGCAACAACGGGAAACTGAGCAGCCACGGAAAACTGAGCAACCACGGGAAGACGTGCAATCACGGGAAACTGAGCAACCGCGCGAGGCTTGAACAACTAGCCGCAACCACACGAGCACGAATCACGCGAGATATGGACAACGAGGCCGAACCACACGAGACCGAACTACTAAGCAGGGATTGTCCGATCACGTAAGGATTGAGACTAGGAAACTTGCGCTGATCGGCGGGATCGACTAGCGCTCACTGACGTGATTGCCTTTCGACAAGCGCGGCATTAAGAATGTCCACGTACAGGTCGTCCACGGTAGTCTCGCCTTCGGCCGCTAATGCTGTTGCTGCCTGGGGAAACAGAGAAGTTTCAGTCATTCCAGGGGCTACATTGACGTCGAGGATCCAGGCGAGTCCGGCATCATCGAGGATAATGTCCGTCCGTGAAACGAAACTAAGCCCAAGGATGGAGTGGACACGCTCTGCTGCCTTGCTTGCTGTGGCCGATTCTTTTTCCGAGAGGCGAGCCGGGACGAAGTATTCGGCGCGCCCAGCGAAATAGCGAGCGTCGTAATCATAGGGACCGTCGGTTGCGATCTCAACCGGCGGAAGCGCTTGCGGTTCGTCTCCTATTTGAACCACCGATACCGCCAATTCCCTTCCATCAACGTATCGCTCAATGCGAGCCCGTTCGTCGTAAGCAAAACAATCGACCATCGCGCGAGGTAACTCCGCAGCAGTACTGACGATTGTCACGCCGAGTGCAGAACCTCCCTGTGCGGGTTTGACGACGAGCGGAAAATCGAAGCGCGCCTTGACGAGATCGAGAACCTGGCCCACCCCTACCTCGCGGAAGAGCTTTTGCGGAATCGTCACCGAGTCAGGAACGTTAAGGCCGGCAGCTGAGAGAATCGAACCCGCGATAGTTTTGTCAGAAGCGATCCTACAAGCAGCCGGAGACGTACCGATATAAGGCAAGCCTGCAAGCTCCAACAAACCTTGAAGCGAACCATCTTCGCCGGTACTTCCATGGATGAGTGGCCATACGACGTCGGGCTGCATTGATTGCAGGGACTGGAGGAGATTGGCGTCGACGTCAAGCACCTTGACGTGCATCCCGGCGTCCGATAAAACTCCAGCAAGACGGCGCCCAGAATGGAGAGACACTTCGCGTTCGTGTGTGAGGCCGCCGGCGAGAATCGCCACGGTGAGTGGTGCGGACATCTCTTTCTCCTTCGGTAGGAATCATTAAATTACGGATGTCAAAGATTGCAGGTGGCGGTACCTGCAAACGATGAAGAAAAGCGCCTGCAATGGTGAAGCTGCAATGGTAAAGAATATGGATAAGAAGGATTCGCGACGCAAGGGAAGCTGCGGATGGCAAGGACACGGGAACGTCCGGACGGTGAAATCATATTCGCGGCCATGCGAACTCCCCCGGAGAAGGTTTTACCCCATCGTCGGTGTGCAAACCGAACATGTCGACAAGCTCGGCCTCAGCGCGAACCACCGT
Source organism: uncultured Actinomycetaceae bacterium (assembly GCA_963531075.1). Classification (GTDB taxonomy): domain Bacteria; phylum Actinomycetota; class Actinomycetes; order Actinomycetales; family Actinomycetaceae; genus Peptidiphaga. The sequence goes on from CAUSGP010000001.1 coordinate 24,304, forward strand.
GGAGAGGCGCCGTACTCCTTCTTCGATCCGCTCGGGAGTGGGATAGCAGAACGAGAGACGCATGTGATCGCGGCCTTGGCCGTCCGCATAGAAGGCCGTCCCAGAAACGTAGGCCACGAGATTTGTAACGGCTCGTGGCAGCATCGCTTGCGCATCGAGGCCTTCGGGAAGCCTGACCCACGTATAGAAACCGCCTTCGGGGCTATTCCAGGAGCACATAGGCATGTACTCCTCAAGCGCACCCTGCATGGCACGCCCGCGTTCGCGGTACATCTCGCGATATTCTTTGACCTGTTGATACCAGTCATAGGTTCGTAAGTACTCGTTGATCGAGAGCTGGGCGAACGTTGATGGACACAAGAGGGCGTTCTCGTTGGCGAGAACGAGCCGTGCGGCGACGGCCGTGGGTGCCAATGCCCAACCGACGCGATAACCCGGAGCGAAAGTTTTTGAAAACGAACCTAGGTAGACGACGCCATTCGGATTGATCGACTGAATGGCAGGAATCGGATCTCCGTCGAAACCAAGCAATCCGTAAGGATTGTCTTCGACGATAAGAATGCGATGTCGTTGGCAGATCTCGGCAATTTGTGGACGCCGCTCGGCTGAAAGGCACACGCCTCCCGGATTGTGGAAATTCGGGATCGTGTACAGGAATTTGATTGGTTTGCCCTCTGCTTCAAGCTCACCGATGGTGTGCTCGAGTTTCTCGGGAATGAGGCCTTCGGCATCCATAGGAACGTGGACGATCTTGGCCTGGTAGGCCCGAAACGTTCCGAGAGCGCCGACATACGAAGGAGCCTCAGCCAGGACGACGTCGCCTGGATTGATGAAGATTTGCGAAATGAGATCGAGAGCTTGCTGGGATCCGGTGGTCACGACGACGTCGTCGGCATGGCCGCGAATGCCGTCAGGACGCATGACCTCAACGATCATCTCGCGCAATTCCTCGGTCCCTTGACCGGAACCATATTGGAGGATTGACGCGCCGCGGTCACGCAGGAGGCGGCTGCTCATCTCCGCGAGGAAGTCGAGGGGCAGGCCTTCGATGTTTGGCATACCTCCCGCGAGCGAGACAACGTCCGGGCGGCCCGCCACCGCGAAGAGCGAACGCACCTCGGATTGCTTCATTCCGAGTGCGCGATCAGCATAGGTGTTGTACCACGGGTCCAGGCGAGTGCCGACGGCAGCAGACGGAGGATTGATGCTTGTTCGGCCGACGTTCCTTTGCTTATCGCTCATGGCGTCTCCTTGGTCGTGCGCATCGGCCCGCTTTGCGGGTTCTCCTATCGGGATTCTAACCCTTTAAGTTTGCCATGGATGAGTCAGATTCACGCAGCTGGCCGAGGGCACGACAAGTACGCTTCGTCACCGCACACGTGGAAATTCCTGAGATAATCGAACAGACCTATATGTGGAGCTGTCGATGCTGGAATGACAAGGGTCTATTATTGCGCTGCGGACGTATCGCTGGAATTTGACCTCCTTGACGAGAGGGAATCGCCGTCCAACGCTTCGATGATCCGTTCACGGATATAGAGTTTCGGCAACTGGCCTAAAAAACGGGTGAGCTCGTAGGATTCACGAGGCGCGGCACAGGATCTGAGGGTGTCTTCATCGTCGGTAAGAAGGGTGCTTGGATCGGCATCAGTGGTGGGAAGGATGTTCTGAGCCGTGCGGATTCCCCGGTGACTTGGTAAAGTGTCGATGCTGCACTTGTCAGCTTCCGTTTTGCTGATGTCGCGGTTGCCTTTACACACCACACGTCCATTTTTTCTACCGTTTCCGTCTCGCATAAGGATGATTGTGGGAATGAAATCTATTGATTCGACGAAAGCCGGAGTGAGGAGCGGATCGAGCTCAAGAGCGGGATCGCAAAGGCGTCCGAATGCGGCGTCGTCGGCCCTTGAAGCGAGGATTGCTTCGACTTCGTCGATGTCGACAATGATGCCCCGAATGGCTGTCACATTGGGAAAGTAAGAGAGGTCGGCAAAGTTGGGAGGGTTAGAGCGAACGAGAGCGTCGCCCATGTTGAAAGTCTCGCAAGCATCGGAAATATTCCATGTTCCGGATGCGTCGGGTGTGCTTGAAACATGGTGGATGTTTGAGATGCTGGATACTTCGCCACCGCGATGCCGGTCCTTGACGATCCTGCGTTCGAGGTCTTGAACCAGCTCGTCGAAGATGATGCGCATGGGAACAGCTGGTTCGCACCAGCGGGCGGTTACAAAAACGAGTGCGTAATTTTGTTGGATTTCCATGACCGCCTCCTCACCTGTTGATTTCATGGTTTTAAACTAGTTCCTGTGGGCTTAAGGCTCGCAAGAACCTAGCCTGCCTACCTTAGCCCGAGGAATCTTCGTTCGAGCCGTTAGACTCGCACACATATGACGGCTTTATGCGCATAGACACGGCAGTTTCGTGTGCGATGATCGTGCACGAGGGTTCGTTTCCGTCGTTCCACGTGAAACGATCTGGTTTGCAGTGATCCCATAAACCTGGTCCGTAGCGAGCGACGTTCAAGGTTGCAGTGACCGACATTCAAGGATGTAGTAACCAATGTTCAAGGATGTAATAAACAACGTTTGGGACCATTTATTCACAACATTTGCGTTGGTGCTGGTGTAATGGATTATCTGCGTGGTTGTAGGTCTTTTGCAGTTGCCGCTCCGCCGCGTTGGGATCTCCAGGGATTGCCCGCATGATTGTGGGTTTAAAACTCGGCGTGGGTTTCTTTGCTGTGGGAATTGCACACACGCTTGCGGGTCGCTTGATGCGGACTTGTCGACGAGATGAGTTGATGCGGACTTGTCGACGAAGTCGCTTGACGCAGGCCAATTACGGCTGCAGTGGCCGCATGCCCGTAGCCTGTCTGACTTGACATGCTCATAGGCTGTATAACTTGATCCGTTGATGAACTCCCTCGGCCATTGATTCTATTCGTCACGTCTTCTCCCGCTGTCTTCTCCCTCTGTCTTTACGATGGCACGCTATAGACACGGCCGCGCTAAAGAGACTGTCGACGTCGGATGAGCCATATTTCGTATCCGTCAGGCCCAAAGCGCCGTCGACCGCTTCGATTGCTTGAAGAAACTGGCCACGCCGCAGATAGCGTCCGACCTCGCCTTTGATTGATCGCAGTTCTCAGGCGCGCTCGCGGATGAGTCGGGGCGAAGGGACGAGCCACGTGCACATTTCTCTAGGTTCCAGCTTGAGAATGCCTCCACCGTAGCTGCGTCCAGACAATTCGGCGCTGAGCATGCTTGCCGAATTGAGGCCGGCTAAGGGAAGGAGCTCTGTTCCAAGTTGGACAAGGCCGTCTAAAAGGTACACGCCGTAAACTGAGTTGAGATGATGTACACGTGCTGCATTCGCAACGATACGTGGAGAATCTGTGTTCATGGCCGTTAGAAGAAGATTGGGAACCGGAGGCAATGGAACGATGTACCACGGTTTGCGAGCCCGGCACTTGTACGCGAGATCGACGCCAATTTCACGGCCCATTTGCACGTAGCTCTTGGCTGCGAAGGAAAGTGGCTCGCGTGGGCGGAAAAGCAGAGTTCCTCTTTCCTTCTTTCCGAGTCTGGTCAGCATAGCTGAGGTAAGCGACAGTCCATGTAAATGAGCGCTTCCCGAGGGGCTGATTCTCACGAGGTCGCGGCGCTCAAGCGCTAGCTCACGTGCGTGAAGAGGTGACAGTGTGAAATAGCTGTTGTTTCCTGTGACCGCGCCGAGTCTGATTGAGCCCCACTCGCTGAGCGGCGTCAGAGCCGCCCTATTGCGCAGAACAGCAAGCTTGGCACGAGCAGGAGCGGGTGCAAGCAGTTCCGTCCACTTGCCTTCCGGATTGAGCGGAGACCATGTGTTCTCAGGATCGGCTGCGGATGAAGGTGAAGAGAGGTCGGATAGATCGCTTTCATCACGAGCTCGACGTATCGTGGCGTGTGATGTTGAGCCCCCGTATCCGTCAGCCAGAAGCAATATGACGTTGGCTTCTGCCTCTTTGAATACCAAACGTTCGAAGAAAACCAGTTCAATGCTCGCGAAGCTGTTGAAGAGGAAACGGCGAATTGGTGCCGCATAGTTGACGCTGAGCAATTCGGTTGGGAGGACGAAGCCCAGTCGCCCTCCGGGACGAAGGAACTGGCTGGCATGAACAATGAAAGGGGCCCAGCTTGAGGCCAGAGCTGTCAGTGAGACTCCCGCACGGGCAGCAGCTTCTCTAGCTGCTGTTCGCGATGTGCCGTTGAAGCCTTGATATCTGATGTAAGGCGGATTGCCGATGACGGCGTCGTAGACCGCATTGGCGGGAAGGTCAAAGAAATTAGAGACTTCGATTCGAGCCTCTACGCCTATGGTGGTAAGGCGTTCACGAGCTGTTTTCGCGGTTGGAGAGTCGATATCGACGCCGTTAATCTGCGCGCGGAAGTTCGGACCGGGCCCTCCAACACAGCTCGCTGCTGACAGCGTGAGAAGTTTTGTGGCTGCGGGGAGAAGAAAAGCTGCATCGCCGCAGGATGGATCAAGGATGCGGTCGCTTGCACAGCGCACCGCCCAATCCACAATGGACTTTGCAATTGGAGCGGGAGTGAAGAAGGCTCCGCGCGCTTTGCGAGTGTCGCGAGTCAGTGCTTCAGGCATATCCCTACGATGCTACCGCCTCAACCACGGAATAGGACCCTGCGTCGCCAGAGACCGAGGAATTGGTCGTTCCGCGTGCAGGGTCCACGCCTTAGATTAGATCCTCAAGGTAGGACTGAGCATCCAAAGCGGCACGAGCTCCTGATCCGGCAGCCGTGATGGCCTGACGGTATGTGTGATCAACGACGTCGCCGGCTGCGAAGACTCCGGAAACATTCGTGCGCGTGGAGGGCTCGTCGACGACGATATAGCCGGCGTCGTCCAGCTCAATCTGCCCGCGAACGAGGGCTGTGCGCGGATCGTGGCCGATGGCGACGAAGAATCCGGAAATGGGAAGCACGGAAGTCTCGCCGGTGACTGTGTCGGTTAGGGTTGCCGATTCGAGGGTCTCCCCACCGGAAAGCTCAGAAACCGTCTTATTCCAATGGACGTCGATCTTCGGATCGGCCAGAACGCGATCGGCCATGACCTTCGACCCGCGGAATTGGTCGCGCCGGTGGATGACATGCACTTTTGAACCGAAACGCGCGAGGAAGAGAGCTTCCGTCAGCGCGGAATCGCCCCCTCCGACGACCGCTATCTCCTTGTCTTTGAAGAAGAAACCGTCGCAGGTGGCGCAGTAGGACACTCCCTTGCCGGAATAGGTCCGTTCGCCTTCAATACCGAGCTTCCTATAGGCCGAGCCAAGAGCAAGAATTACTGTCTTCGCCTTATACTCTGCGGAGTCGGTGACGATCGTCTTAATGTCGCCTTCGAGCCGGAGCTCCGTTGCGTCCTCGTACTCGACCGTGGCACCGAACTTCTGTGCCTGGGCTTGGAATTTGTCCATGAGATCGGGGCCCATGATTCCGTCAGGCCAGCCCGGGAAGTTCTCGACCTCGGTGGTGTTCATGAGTGCTCCGCCCGCCTCAAGGGCGCCAGCAACGATCAACGGTTCAAAACCCGCGCGAGATGTGTAGATGGCGGCCGTCCAACCCGCGGGGCCGGAGCCAACGATGACGACGTCGTGAACTTTCTCAGTCATGTCTGCCTTTCTTAGGGGTCGGTGGCGGAACGCATGCAGTGGGTTCGTCTATTCCCAACGTCAATTCGTCTATTCCCACATAGGTTCGTATTCCCACATAGGTTCGCCGTTTCATTCGACTTCATTCGACGCTGATTTCCGCGATGCTGATTCGATACTTAGACTTGTTCTGTTTCGATAGTTCAGGGAACCAGAGAACAACGGTGTCTGTGGCAATCGTTTTGGGAGCCGAAAGCTTCAAATTGGGCTTGAGCGCCGACTCGGCAATCACGTCACCAGTATTCGGGGATGAAGCCGAAGAATTGCGCCACTCGACCTTGCCGCCGGAGTACTTGGAATCGATTTTTACGGACGTCACTTTCGACTTGCCAGAAAGCTTGATGGCCAGGCCGATGCCATCCTTGTTGCCAGAGTATTTCGAATTTGCGTACCAATAAGATTCCCAGGTGGTGGACGTCTTCTGATCCGTCAGGTAGGGAATGAGGGAAGGATTCTCCTGCTCATCCACATTGGACGGATCCGATTGTGCACCGTACGGATTGAGCAGCGTGATGTTTTCGACCTTTGGTTGCGGCAGGTTTTCGGCCTTTTCTTCTTTCGTTGGGCTCGCGGAAGGCTTTTTTTCCTGCGAGCTTGGAGCCTTCGTAGCGGGCAAAGAACGTGTTGAGGAGGATTTGTTCGATGGAACGCTGGTGGGCGAAAAGAACTTGAAAACTGCCCAAAGTCCGAATACGACGATGAGCAAGATGGCGAGAGCCACCACTACTTTCGAAGGGTTGTACAGCGGCTTTTCGATTTCCTCGCCGGCCAGCTCTGCGCCGGGCAACTCGGTTTGCTGAGGGGACGGAGCTTCGCCGAGAAGCCACGGGCTTTGGCTAGTCGCCTGAGCGGTGGGTATCTGCACGGTGTCCGAACTCGCGGCATTCGCAGCCTGTTCAGAAGCCGGAAAGAACGACGGCGGTAACTGCGACTCCCCATGCCCCGAACTTCTACCGGTCTGCTGTGCCGGAGAATCCTGAGCAGCCGCAGCCGCCATGTTCTGAGTGGGGGCGTTGTCCAAAGACCCGTCGGGTACTTGTGCAGCCTGCTCATTTGGCCGCTTTTTTGAAGAGTCCGATTGCTTAGAAGGTTTGCTATTTGATTGCTTTGGAGTTTTGCCCGTCGGTTGCCCGGAAGGCTTGCCGGTCGACGTCGTCTTCTTTTGAGCCTTCCCGTTCTTCCCCGCTCCGGAAGCATTCTTCGCCGCCGCCGACGGAGCGGCCCCCGCCGATTTGACAGCACCGGCAGCTGCGCCGGCTGCGATCGATGTCCCCGTGGCTTCGGCCGCAGCCTTTCCGGCTGCTCCGCCCTTTGCCGCCCCGGCTTTCTTCTTGGACTTTTTGTCGCGCCCGCCCTTCTTATCGCGTACGGCCGCGGTTTCGATCGTCTTCTCGGCGGAATTGGCGAGGTCCTCGGGGCCATCGGCAATCGTGACGTAGTCGCCCTCGGGGGCATCGCCGAAGTCTTCCGGGTGGAAAATCGCCGTTGCCGAAGGATCGACCGCTTCTGGATGCTCCTCGGCGAAGGTGTTAAGACTCGACCATTTCGGCTTCATTCCAGCGGATTTGACGGCGTCTCCGGACAGAGGGTCTACCTTGTTTCCGCTCGAAGCGTCTCCCGTCGACGCGATTCCGGGCTGTGCCGACGCGCCGTGTGACGGGGCGGGCGAGGCTCCGTTCGCATCGTGCTCGACTCCGTCGGCATCACGCTCGGCTCCAGAAGCTTCGCCAAAAGCAGCTCCGGCCGCTTGAGCTCCGGCTTGAGCAGAAACGTCGGAATCTGAGCCGTGCGGTTCGCCGACCGACGGGAATTCGGAAGGCTCGACGGAGCCCCAAGGAGCGAGCTCGCGGACGAGATCAGCGGGTGAGAGAGCCCCCAGCCCGCGGAGCTCCCGAGTGCACGCGCTGCGCAGCGCATCGGGCAATGAGCCGTTCTCCGTTGCCATGCGCAAAACGGCGTCGGGCTTGGCTTTGGCATTCCCGGTGAGCAACCGGGCCAAAAGGATCGAAATTCCGCGTGACTCCATTCTATCGGCCTGTGAACTCGACATTGAGTCCGTGCGAAGGCTGGCCAGGGCGGCATCAGTGCCCAAGCCGTCGATAAAGACTTCTCCCAGCACTCCTACCCTGACCTGTTGAGGCGTCAATTCGAGATGGCGAACGCCTCGCGCCCGCGCGGAGTTAAGAGCGCTCGCGACCTCGCCCGTAAGCGCCTGGGCCTGTCTAGGATCGAAGGGAATGCCGTGAAGATAGGCGGAAAGCGGTGTGCCCAGAGGAATCTCGGTAGCGACGTAGTACGCGGCCGGATCCTCGCCGACCGAGAGTATGCGCACGACGTGCGGGTCGTCAATGAGCGAACTGCGCCGGGCAGCGTCCAGCACTTCGCTGGCGTTCGAGTTGCCCGGATCCAACGCCAGGATCCGCAATGACGTTCCAAGCAGCGTATCGACGGCGTTCCAGGCTTGAACTCCGGGATAGAGCGGCTGTTCCGAAAACGGCTCGGTAAGCTTGTAACGGCCGGCAAGAATTTGACCAGCTTCGACGAAGCTATTCATGACACTCCCTTCATGGACACGGGCTAGGACTCTTAACCACGTGTGCGACATTGTCCATCCTACCGGGCAAACTTGATAGGGTCAGGCTCGGCTTGTCTGGAGGTTCGGGGCCGGCATCATTCATGTTTTTTCCTTTGCCATCGCTACCCGCAAAGCGGCTTCTTTACGTGCCTTACGGATCTCTTCGGGGCTGAAAGGACGCGAACGGCGCCCCTTACGAAGCGACTTCACGGTGCCCACGACGAGAAGTGTGAGGAAGAATGCCAGAAACACTCCTGTTCCGATGTTCTCCCAGTCGGCGCGCACTCGGGTTTCTAGCGAATTCGTCACACCCACAGATTGACCGGTGGCATTGAGGATTCTCACTTCGGCGGTCACGTTTCCCGAACCGAAAGCCTTGACGGGAATGAGGACCTTCGTCGAAGAGTTGGGCGCGAGGGTGGCTTTGACGATCTTTCCGGCTTTTAGACGCGGGTCACGTGAGTGCAATTCGACCGAGACATTGACCGAAACCGGCAGAGAATTGCTTACGTGAACCGGGATCTCAGATTTGGTGGAGATGATGTTGATCGTCGACGACGGTTCGGCCGCGATGCTCTTGAGGAACTTCTTTCCGTCAGCCTCGATGGCCTCGATGGACTCACTGCGAGAAGCTTTCGAAGCCCTCCACGCGACGCCGGTCAAAGCGTAAGCTCGAGAGGCCACCGTCCGGTTCAACAGCTCCTTGCTGTTTGAAATGTCGGCGATCGTGGCGAAATCCTTCTGTGCCGCCTCGATGCGCTCTATACCGCTGCGCGTCAGCAATCCGGCAGGAGAGCGAAAAGCGGGAAGGGAACTCCGAGTGGTCGTCGATGGATCTCGATCGAAGGACCCGCTGATCGTGGTTGGCGACACCCACGGGGCGGACATCAGAGCTTTGACCGTCTCTCCCATACTTTCGGGGCTGAGAGCGCTTCCGGTCGACGCCGTCGCGGGATCTCCCAAACCCAAATGGGGCATGCCCGCCCTGTCGCCCTGGATCAAGGTCACGCGCGAGGTGCTGGGACGCTCTCTGTATGTCGCGGCGGATAGGCCGAGCACCAGTTGACGGGCGTCCAAGGCGTCGAGGGAGTCGGAACTCCCGAGATTCGAATCGGCGTCGGCGTTGTCGGGAAGCGCGCCGGCAAAGGCCGCGCTCATGGCGGTGTCGGAGGCCAGCGCCGCCACGGACGTGCCCGGAAGGCGCATGCGGGCCGACGGCGTCGTGCTGCCTTTGCCCTTGATCGGAACCTGGTTTCCGGACAGTATGACGCGGCTTTCGCCGACGGATGCCAAGGCGTCCGTCGTCAGCGAATCCGTCTGCGGGGCGAGCAAAGTGATGTCCGTGCGAGGCGTATCGATGTTCAGTTTGGCCGCGACGTCTTCGGCTACCCTCGTTTTGAGGGCTTTTTGCCGATCGATCGAAGCCTTGATGCATGAGTCGAGCGCGCCGGACTCGTCACAGGCGTGAACGGTGGCCGCGACGTCGGAATCGCCCGGGGCCGTCAGGATCATCTGCGTCTCGCGTTCGCTGGTGAACGAGGCCAATGCCTTCGTGAAATCTGCACCCCCGACGTCGGCGACGAGAGGGTCGATGGCGAGAGTGACCCCCGGAGTCGACAGCTCCTTGATCGCCCGGGGAAGCCGCTCGGGAACCATTGATGCGCGGTGCTGCGCCTGCCATGCCAGAGATGGGTTGGAAGCTGTCTCCGTGGGTGACACCGTCAGAGGGATGAGCACCGTCGTGGGCATGGGCGTCACGGGGCCGGAGGGCGCCGTGACGACGATCGAGCGGTCCTTCAAGGTTTTGCCTCCAATCGTCGCGGAGACTTCGACTCCTCTCGGCCCCCAAGCGTCGGGCGAGCCGTCCCATTCGAGTTGCTTGCGGGGAACGGAGAAGGTGACCTCCTGGGTCGAACCTGCCCCAACCGTGACGGAATCATCGTGCTCGGCGAGAGTTTCGATCGCGGCCGTTCGCTGGCCCCCGCTCGATCCGCGGAGGAAGGAAAGGACCTGGGAACGCGAGCCGGGAACCTTCGTCTGAGCGGAGAGCTTGGACGAAGAAACGGTCACCGACGAGGACCCGGGGTTCCTTATCTGAGCGGTCACGGTCAAGTCCTGACCCGGCTGGAGAATGGGGGCGCCGACGGAGGTTATGTGAAGAGTCGGTTTCGCCTTTCCCGCACTGGGAAGAACGGCAGTCGGCGCCTTTGCGTGCGCGTCGACGCGCACCGAGACGGACGTTGAAGCGCTCGCGGCGGGAGCCACACTGCTCACGAGGCAAGCCAGTGTGGCCAACGAAGAAAGAAACCTTATGCCCATGTCACCCGTGCCCTGAAAGGATGTTGCGCGCGGCCGCTATGATCCGGCGTTCGTTCGGATAAGCCAGGCGCGAGCCGACTTTGTCGATGCGAACCCATTCGACCTTCTCGGCCTCCTGGTCGGGATCGTTCTCTGTTGTCAGAACGCCGGAAAGAGCCTCGAGAAGGAAGTGGTGGACCACCTTGTGGACACGACGGTCCGTTCCCGAAAACCAGTAGTCGATGCTCGCCAGGTGGGTGAGCACCCTGCCGGATATTCCCGTCTCCTCCGAGACTTCACGTATGGCCGCTTCTTCTGCGGTTTCGGCGCCTTCGAGATGTCCTTTGGGCAGGCACCATTCCAGGCGGCCGCCCCTGTTGCGTCGGGCGATGACGGCGACGTAGGCCCAGCCGTCCTTGACCGATAGGACGACTCCGCCCGCGCTGGTTTCGTTCACCACCGGGTACGAGTGATGAACTGGTGGGACGGACCGGGGCGTGCGCTTGCGCCGGTGTCGCCCCGTCGGCGAAGGCCGCGGTGCTGATGTCGACATGTTTCTCACGTAGGTTGTGGCGCACCGGAAGTATGCAGGGACGATCGAACATGGCACCCTTATAAGGTGCAACGCGTGAATCCCTCCTACGAACCGGTACACAATGCGGCGATGACCGGAGTTAACCGCCGGGCTCTCCTCCTCACTCAGGGGCAAAAGACCCTTGGGTCCCTTCCTCCAGTCATCGATGAACTGGGATCTATTTTCGCAGATGCGGGGCATGAAGTGGCACTCGTGGGAGGTCCCGTTCGCGACGCCTTCCTCGGATCGCCCATCCACGACTTCGATCTGACGACGTCGGCTTCCCCTGAAATCAGCGAAAAGCTGCTTTCTTCCTGGGGGACGACCACCTGGGATATCGGTCGTGAGTTCGGCACAATCGGTTCGGTTCGCGGCGATGTGACCGTGGAAGTGACCACCTATCGCGCGGATTCTTACGAGTCGGGATCGCGCAAGCCGAAAGTCGATTTCGGCCGCACACTCGAGGGCGATCTCACGCGCCGCGACTTCACCGTCAATGCGATGGCGGTGAGAATTCCCCAGCTCGAGCTCGTCGATCCGTGCGGGGGGCTTGACGATCTGGTCGAAGGGGTGCTGAAGACCCCCATTGCTGCCGTTCAGTCCTTCGACGACGACCCCCTGCGGATCATGCGTGCGGCCCGCTTCGCGGCTCAGCTGGGCTTTGACGTCGACGAGGACGTCATGTCCGCGATGGCTGAGATGGCTGAACGTCTGACGATCGTCTCGGCCGAGCGCATCCGCGCCGAACTTGAGCGCCTCATGCTCTCGCCCGCACCTCGCCGAGGAATCGAGCTTTTGGTCTACACCGGGGTTGCCGACGTCGTCCTTCCCGAAGTGGCGCAACTGCGAGATACCGTCGATGAACACAAACGCCACAAGGACGTTTACGAGCACACGCTCACCGTGGTCGATCAGGCGATCGCCCTCGAAGACCCCGCGTCGAAAGCGGAGTATGAACCCTATCTGCTGGGCGGTGAGCTTGCCGGACCCGATCTGACCCTGCGCCTGGCCGCACTGCTCCACGACATCGGCAAACCCCGCACCAGGCGTTTCGAGAAGGACGGTTCGGTTACCTTTCGAGCCCACGATGTGGTCGGCGCGCGGATGGCGGCAAAACGCATGGCGGCGTTGCGCTTCGACAAGCAGACGGAGAAGGACGTGGCAAGGCTCGTTGAGCTTCATCTGCGAGCATTCGGTTTCTCGGAGGCTGGATGGACAGATTCGGCGGTCCGTCGTTTCGTGCGCGACGCCGGCGAGCTGCTTCCGCACCTCATGCGCCTCATCCGTGCCGATGTGACATCGCAGAACCGCCGAAGGGTCGGCAGGCTTCAGGCTGGCAACGACGAACTTGCCCGACGCATCAGGGAACTAGCCGAACAGGAGGCCCTTGACGCGATTCGGCCGGATATAGACTGCGCGCGCGTCATGGAGATCTTGGGGCTCATGCTGGGGTCGGATGTGGGCG
>CAUSGP010000002.1:0-31142 GCA_963531075.1 uncultured Actinomycetaceae bacterium
GCCGCGACCGGGATTCCTACAGCTATGATTACGGCAGTCGGGACGGCAGCGGAATCGGCCGTACGGTGGGAGGCATGCTCGCCGGGATGGTACTTGGATCCCTGTTCAACAGCGGGGACGACGATCACTATGAGGGCGGTTTTTCGATGGGCTCCTTCTTCGACGGGGATTCCGACGATGGAGGATTTGACTTCGGAGACTTTGACTTCGATTTCGGCTCCGGCGGAGGCGGATCCTTCTAGACTTTCACTCAACAGATTACGGAAAGGCACAATATGGCTGAGAAGCAGACGATCCTGGGACGCATCACCCAGCTCGCCAAGGCGAATATCAACGCCTTGCTCGACAGGGCTGAAAACCCTCAGAAGATGCTCGATCAGATGGTGCGCGATTACACGAATTCGATCGCGGAGGCACAGGATGCCGTGGCCGTGACGGTGGGCAATCTCCGCCTCGCCCAGGCCGATTATCAGGAAGACGTCAAAGCGGCCCGAGAATGGGGCCAGAAGGCTCTCGCAGCATCGAACAAGGCCGAGCAGATGCGTTCGGCGGGCAACGAGCAGGACGCCGCGAAGTTCGACAACCTCGCCAAGATTGCCATCTCGAAGCAAATGGCCTCCGAGAAGGAAGCGAAGGACGCCGAACCGCTCATCACCTCCCAAGAAGAGGTGGTCGCCAAGCTCAAGGACGGCCTTGATCAGATGCGCACCAAGCTTGACGAGCTCAAGACCAAGCGCAACCAGCTGGTGGCTCGCGCCAAAACAGCCGAAGCCCAAAACCGCGTGCAGGACGCAATTTCATCGATTAACGTCCTTGATCCGACCTCCGAGCTCGGCCGCTACGAGGACCAGATCCGCCGTCAAGAGGCTCTTGCCCAGGGCAAGGCCGAAGTGGCGGTTTCTTCGCTGGACCAACAATTCGCCGAACTCGAAGACCACTCTCAGGACATCGAGATCGAAGCAAGGTTGGCCGCCCTTAAGAGCGGGGATGCCCCTGCCCAGATCGAGTCCCGGGATTTCACTGCATACTGACCTTTCGCAGGCCTTTCGTTAGCTTTGTAGACTAGCGGAAAATCTCCGATTTCAGCCAGAAATTCCTCAGCACCAACGGCAAAGCCGCACTGAGAGCCCCCACACCGTAGGATTTATTGCCTGCGGCGTGGGGGCGTATTCGCAGATAATTTTCAGGAATTGGTTGTTAGATGGCGGTATGACCGACTCTAAGCTCCCTGAAGCAACCATTCTCGTGGTCGACGATGAGCCGTCCATTCGAGAGTTATTATCCGCATCCCTACGTTTCGCAGGCTTCGACGTCCTCTCAGCGGCTGACGGCAAAGAAGCCCTCGACCATCAAGCAGGCGCCCACCTGGATCTCGCAGTCTTGGACGTCATGCTCCCCGACATGGACGGATTCACAATTTTGCGCAAGCTTCGCGAGCGCGACAACGAGCTTCCCGTCCTGTTCCTGACCGCGCGCGACGACGTCAAAGACAAGATTCAAGGTCTGACGGTCGGCGGCGACGACTACGTCACGAAACCCTTCTCCCTGGAAGAAGTGGTGGCGCGGATTCGCGCCGTCTTGCGCCGCACGCACCCCTCGGACTCCGACGGCGCGGTGCTCAAGTACGGCGACCTCGAGCTCAACGAAGAAACCTACGATGTGCGACGCGCCGGCCGGATCGTCGAATTGTCGCCCACGGAATTCAAGCTGCTCCGCTACCTCCTCATCAATGCCGAACGCGTCGTGTCCAAGATGCAAATCCTCGATCACGTATGGGATTACAACTGGAATGGCGAAGTGTCAATAGTCGAATCCTATATTTCATATCTGCGCCGCAAGATCGATTCGGCCGACGCCCTCGGCATCACAGATCCCAAGGAAGCCGAAGCGATCGTTCCCCTTATCCACACGAAGCGCGGAATCGGCTACGTATTGCGCAACACCAAGTAATTTATGACGAACTGGGCCGCGGGAAACACCCGCGTTATGAAGAGGCGCACCCTGACCTTCCGTCTCTTAATAACGTTTGTGTCCTTGCTTTCCTTGGTTATCATCGCATTGGGAACCGTGACGGTCTCGATGCTCAGGTCCTACCTGATTCACAAGTTAGACGATCAGCTCAAAGCTTCCGGTCAAGTCATTGCGTCCGACAAGACTTACAAAGACATCGCTCGGCTCAGCGGGAGCGATTCCAACGACGACAGCCGCGTCAGCCTCTCCGACTATTACATTTACGTCAAGCCGGCGGATAACATCATCATCCCCGCCCCTGCCAAAGACGACGAATCGGAAAGACCCAGTTGGGAACTGAGGCAGCACGAATATTCCAGGAGCCAAACGTACGAGCGTTACGGCAAGCCCAATGAGCCCGAGGCCCTGATCCAGAAAACAGCAGGCAAATTCGAGACGGTCAACGGAACCGAATTCGACAGCAAATGGCGTGCCACTGCCGTTGATGCGAGAGACAGGGAGGGGCGCATCATCGGAACAATGGTCATCGCCCTGCCGCTAGCCCCCGTCGACGCGACCGTCGCACGCATCGCGTGGGTAATCGGATTGTCCGGCGGAGCGATCGTGATAGTCGGGGCGGTCATCGCATTGTTTTCAATTCGGTCCTCGCTCAAGCCCCTTCGCGGCATCGAGAACGCCACTCACGCCATTGCCGACGGCGATCTTTCTCGCCGCGTTCCCAAGGGTGAAGAAGGCTCTGAGGTGGGAAAACTCGCCGACTCCATCAACGTTATGCTCGAGCAAATCGAGCAGTCCTTCGACGTCAAGGAGCGCTCGGAGAAGAAAATGCGGCAGTTCGTTTCCGACGCCTCGCACGAGCTGCGCACCCCCTTGGCCACGGTCCGCGGCTACGCCGAGCTGTATAGGATTGGCGGGGTTCCAAGCGAGCAAGTCGCAGTCACAATGGACAGGATAGAATCCGAGGCGCAGCGGATGAGCGGCCTGGTCGAAGACCTCTTGCAACTGGCGCGTCTGGACGAAAGACGCCCACTTTCCCTTACGGACACGTGCCTGACGGAGATCGCCATGAACGCCGTCATGGACCTGAAGGTGCGTGACGCTAAGCGCTCGGCCGCCGTCATCGGCCTCGACGGCGGGACGGCGCCAGAGATAACCATTTACGCAGATTCAGACAAGATCACACAGGTCATTACGAATCTGCTTTCCAACGTACTGAGCCACACTCCGGCGGGCACACCCGTCGAATTGGCTCTGGGCAAGCAAGACGACAATACGATCATCGAGGTGCGAGACCACGGCCCGGGAGTCAAGCCGGAAGACGCCGAGCGCCTTTTCGAGCGCTTCTTCCGAACGGACTCCTCGCGCTCGCGCGCCTCGGGAGGCTCCGGCTTGGGGCTGGCCATCGTCGCGTCGGTCATGGCAGCGCACGGAGGCACGGCGCGGATTGGGGAGACTCCCGGTGGCGGATTGACTGTGAGGCTGACGTTCCCAGCCGTTTTGCCTTCCACCGTTTCGGGCGGCATCACGGCTGCCGAAGCGGCGGCCGAGGTCGCGCCGGTGTCGCAGACCGAGGAGGAGGCCAAGTCCAAAGGCGCCAAGGCGAAATCGAATACTGCAACAAAACTCAAAACCGCCGCCGCTGCCGTGACGAAACCGCGATCGACGCTCAAACCTAAATCGACGCCCAAACCCAAAAAGAAGTGAGGCAACCAAAAAGTGAGGGTGTGATCGGCCGGTTTCAGGCCGCGTCGTCGCGCTCCCCGAAGGGAGAACTGCCGTCGACGTCGACGGGGTGCGGTGTATGCTGCTCAAGCATGAGCTCGATCGCGTGGAAGACGCGCGCCATATAGCTTTCGGCAGATTCGCCTTCGCGCCCGCTCATAGGCCGCCCGATGAACAAGCACACTTCCGAGCGAAATTTCGGCAGGAACCTGCCGACGGGCATAGCCTCATGCCCGCCGAGCATAGCGATTGGAACGATCGGCACTCCGACTTTTAATGCGAGAGCGGCCGCACCAGCCTTCGGTTGGCCGATATCGCCGCTGCGAGAACGCGTCCCCTCCGGGAAAACCAGTATCGGCACTCCGGCGCGCAGCAGACGCCCCGTCATTCCCGCGGCTTTGCCGTGTTCGGTGCTTTCGCGCTTACCTTTGCGCAAAATTGGGTAAGTGTTGAAGAAGACGGACGTGAGAGATGAAATTCCGCGCTTGCGGTAAAAGTAGTCAGCGGCAGCGCCCGTGGCCAGTTTCTCGGTTATCCAATCGGGCAGAAGCGAGAAGACCATCGGTGCGTCCAAATGCGAGGAATGATTGGGCACCAAAATGAAAGCGCCCTTCAGGTCCTTAACGTTTTCCTCTCCCAACACCTCGGTTTTCAACACCGTCGACATGACGGGCCGCGTCATATATTTGCGCACACGGTGGCGCCTCTTGGCTCTCTTCTCATCTAGGTAGCGGTCGAGCGGCTCGAGGTTTTCGCTCACCTGTCCCGCCCCCTCACGATCTTCTGTACTGCCGCGCCCACCGCACGCCGCGGTGCATACCTGGCTAAGGCGGAAGCCACTTTAAACTTGAGCGAGGGTGTGACATAGGTTTTGCCGGCGTCGACGGCGTCGAGCGTTTCCTCGACAACAGCGTCGGCGTCGAGCCAGACGGCGTCCGGCAAGTTCGACGTCGTGATTCCCGCGCGCATGTGATGCTCGGTGCGCACCCATCCGGGCATGAAGGTGACAACCTGAACGCCGTCGGAGCGAACTTCGAGTTCCAAAGCCTGCGACCACGTCCTCACGAGCGCCTTGACCGCCGAGTAGAGCCCCATGGGAACCAGGCCGGAGACGGAAGCCGTGTTGATGATGACTCCGTGCCCGCGGGCTTTCATAGCGGCCGCCGCAACGCCGCCGACCTCAACGACGGCGGCGCCCATAAGGTCGATGGCCTCCCTCAGAGGGTAAGTGTCCGTTGTGGCCAGGGAATGATGCAGACCCTTGCCGGCATTGTTGACGAGGATCTCGATCGCTTCCCCGTCGATGTAGGAGCAGACTTTCGCGACTCCCGCGGCTTTCGAAAGATCCGCCGGCAGTGTGACGACGTCGACCCGGCCGGAGGACGAGAGCTCCTCGGCGGTCGAAGCCAAGCGGGCCTCGTCACGGGCCACAAGCGTGATATCGCATCCGCGCGCGGCCAATGCCCTAGCGAAAGCCAGGCCGATTCCCGAGGTTCCCCCCGTCACCAATGCTCTGCCGCGCAAAGGCGACGGCGAGGTGGATCTCTTCGATAACTTCACACCACTACGTTAGGGCATTTCGCCGCGCCACGTGGACTCGAAGCACCATGGCCGGCAAGGCTCAGCGGCCAGTACGACTCCCGAATGTGCGATTTCAGCCAATAGGACTAGTATGGCTGACCTAAGGTAGGAGGTTTCGATGCACGTCGATGTTCCGCAGTGGCTGCCGCAAGCCTATGTGCGAGCGGTCCAAGCGGCCGGTTCACCCCTATCCAAGGAGGAACTCGCCGTAGCATGCCAGAATATTCTGGAACGATGGTCATCCGAAGACAGGCACTATCACGGTCTTCAACATTTGATCGACACGGCCGCGACGGTCGAGACGCTTACCCCGCAGATGCACCATCCCGAGCTCGTGCGGCTGGCAGCCTGGTACCACGGCGTCGTCTTCTCGACCGAAGCGAAGGATACGTACACTCGCAACGGCGGAGAAGACGAAGCCGCCTCCGCAGCCTTCGCTTACGATGATCTCCTGCGTCTTGGCGTTCCCGAAACCGGTGCTCGGCGCGTGGCCGAACTGGTCAGGGGGATCCGTTCGAAATGCGATCCGCGTTCAGAGGACACCGCTAAACTCGACGCCATAGACATCGATCTCCTCGCTTTGCGCGACGCCCACATGGGCACATTGGCCATTGAGCCTCAGCGTTACAAGAGATACATCGAGCGCGTTCGCAAGGAGTACGGCCATGTGCCTACGATTCTTTTCTTGCGTGGCCGCCAGGAAATCATCCGACATCTCCTGGAGAGGTCTTCTCTATTCATAACGCCGCTGGCCCGCCAGTGGGAGGAAAACACCCGGGAGAATCTTCAGGCCGAGTTCCAGCGCATCACAGCCAAACTCGAGGCAATGGCCGAGCAAGAAGGAACGCCGTCGACGAACGAACGCAGGGCTATGGCCGCCAGGGTTCCAGAGGTTGAGGAGGACCCCCGTCCCACGATCGTCCCAGGGTTGGACGACGATCCATGGACCACGCCGCTGACACCGCTGAGCGCCCCTACACCACCTCGCTCTACGAGCGCGGCATCACCTGCCACAGGTTCGTTCACGGCATTGCCCGACGTCGGCAATAGCGGCCTTCACGCCGGTTCGGGAACTCGAGACTCCACTGAGCAAGTTTCCAGCCTCGAGGCGTGTGGAGAGCGGTTCTCACCGGGCGAGAAGACACCCACGGATCTGAGCCCTGAAGAGCTTAAACAACTCAAACGGGAACAGCTTGCGGCGCAGGTGCGCAAGCGCATTGAGGATCGTCAGGCGGGCCGCAGCAGCGAAGGAAGCCCCAGTCTAAGCGAAACCGGCACGATGCGGGCTGTTGGGGCTTTGACGGAGACGGGAATGATCCCCGCCGTTGGCCCGGCCGTATCTGGCAAGAGCCAAGGAAATGATAACGCGGAGGGAACGGCTGCCAATGCAGGGGTCGCCAGCAGCGCAGGCCGCGCCGGGAGCGCCGAGGCTAAGAAAAACGCCGAACGCACAGGGCACGGCGGGCGTGGAGAAAATACGGAATCCCCGGTAGATCGGGACGAAAACACCGGGTTGACGTGGCACGTCGGATCGATTGCGAGCACCGGACCAGAAGCCGACCAGCAGGTCAATGCGTTGTCAGAGAGCGAGTCTAGTTTGAGCCAGACCGATGCTGTCGAGGAAGATGAGGGTATCGAAGGCGACGCCCAGAAGAGGGAATCATGGAGACTGGCATTCCCAAGCGGGCGTCAGGGTTACAAGGTTTTATCCGCCGCAACGCCGGAGTGGATCGACGATGAGAATGAGGAGCCAGAGACCGTAAAGACCCATGCGAGCGGCATGGAGCGCGAACCCGATTTGTGAGACCAGCCGCCGGGCGCGGGCGGTCTATGATGCCGGCCCGGCAGGCGATCTATGAGGCGGCCAGGCGACGTCTATTCGCTGTTTTCAAAGCCGAAGGGCGGACACCCTCGCGGATGTCCGCCCTTCGCTCTGTTAAGTGTGGCGGCCTCGGCGTCGGCCATGCGTTGACGCACAAACCGACACCGTCTAAGGCTGTATCAGTACATGCCGCCCATGCCGCCCATATCGGCCTCGCCGCCACCGGCAGCGGGCTTCTCGGGCAGATCGGCCACAACGGCCTCGGTGGTCAGGAACAGGCCGGCAATGGAAGCCGCGTTCTGCAGGGCCGAACGGGTCACCTTGACCGGATCCATGACGCCCTCGGAGAGAAGGTCGCCATACTCGCCGGTCGCTGCGTTAAGGCCGCTGCCCTTGGGAAGGTTGCGGACCTTCTCGGCCACAACGCCGCCCTCAAGGCCGGCGTTCTCGGCGATCTGCTTGAGCGGGGCCTCAATGGCGATCTTGACAATCTGCGCACCGGTCGCCTCGTCGCCCTCGGGGGCAAAGCCCTTGTAGGCCTCCTCAGCCGACTGGATGAGGGCAACGCCGCCACCGGCCACGATTCCTTCTTCGACGGCAGCCTTCGCGTTGCGAACGGCGTCCTCGATGCGGTGCTTGCGCTCCTTGAGCTCAACCTCTGTAGCGGCGCCCGCCTTGATGACGGCGACGCCGCCGGCGAGCTTGGCCAGGCGCTCCTGCAGCTTCTCGGTGTCGTACTCCGAGGTGGAGTTCTCAATCTGCACCTTGATCTGCGCGACGCGTCCCTCGATCTGCTCGGGGGTCCCGGCACCGTCGACGATCGTCGTCTGGTCCTTGGTCAGCACAACCTTGCGAGCGCGGCCGAGCATGTCGATGTCGGTGTTCTCAAGCTTGAGTCCGACGGTCTCGGAGATGACCTGGCCGCCCGTGAGGATGGCCATGTCCTGGAGCATCTCCTTGCGACGGTCGCCGAAGCCGGGGGCCTTGACGGCCGCGGACTTGAAGGTGCCGCGAATCTTGTTGACAACGAGGGTCGCGAGGGGCTCGCCCTCGACGTCCTCGGCGATGATGAGCAGCGGCTTGCCCGTCTGCATGACCTTCTCGAGGACGGGAAGGAGTTCCTTGACGTTGGAGACCTTGGAGTCGACCAGGAGGACGTAGGGCTCCTCCAGGACGGCTTCCTGACGCTCGGGATCGGTGACGAAGTACGGCGAGAGGAAGCCCTTGTCGAAGGACATTCCCTCGGTCAGCTCGAGCTCAAGGCCGAAGGTGTTCGACTCTTCGACGGTGATGACGCCTTCCTTGCCGGCCTTGCTCATCGCTTCGGCGATGACCTGGCCGATTTCCTTGTCACCGGCCGAAATGGCGGCGGTCGAGGCGATTTCTTCTTCGGTCTCAACTTCCTTGGCATCGGCAAGCAGCTGCTCGGAGATGCGAGCGACGGCCTGGTCAATGCCCTTCTTCAGAGCGATCGGATTGGATCCGGCTGCGACATTGCGCAGGCCTTCCCGCACGAGGGCCTGGGCGAGGACCGTGGCGGTCGTCGTGCCGTCTCCGGCGACGTCGTCAGTCTTCTTCGCAACTTCCTTGACCAGTTCGGCGCCGATGCGCTCGTAAGGCTCTTCGAGGTCGATCTCCTTGGCGATGGAGACACCGTCGTTGGTGATGGTGGGGGCGCCCCACTTCTTATCCAAAACGACGTTACGGCCCTTGGGGCCGAGCGTGACCTTGACGGTGTCGGCAAGAAGGTTGAGGCCGCGCTCCATGGAGCGACGTGCTTCCTCGTCAAAGGCAATGGTTTTTGCCATGCTTAGTTTTCCCTCCAAATGGGATGCTCGGTCGGTGCCCGCGACGGACGACGCCGCGCGAACCGGTCCTATTTCCGGCCCGCCCGGCCCCTCACCGACTGAGAGGTCTTATCACTCTACGGTTGCGAGTGCTAACTACGATTTTGGCACTCGAGCCCGGAGAGTGCAAGGTCGAGCCGTTCACCCAAAGCTGAGTCTTTGCGGCTCAAGTCTTGAAGCGCATTCGGACGCGGTCCACCCCTACGGACAAGGCGTTCCGTCAGGCCTGCGAGGATCCCAATGATCCACGGCAGATCCACCCCTCCGGACAGACCGTTCCGGTTAAGCAGGTGCTCGAAGGCGGGCCAGGCGCATCCATGTTCCTGCGGACCAGGTATTCCGTCCGCAGGAACCGAAGCCTTCCGTTTACGCGACGCGAGCGCCTCGGTCTACACTAACTTCTTCGGTCTACACTAACTTCTGTTGCGCGGATGAGTAGACAGCTGCATTTGCCTGATCCGCCGAGGCAAAGTCGTCCGCCGTCTTCTTGGTGGCCTTGGCATACGTTTCCAAGCGTTTCGCGAAAACCTCCACGGCATCTTCGAAGTTGTTAGCGGCTTTTTCGGCCGTGGCCCCCAGTCCACCGTTGACAATGCCATCATTTGATTTGCGAATGGCGTTGCCATCATCTATTCCGCGGACAGAACTGGCCAGATCGTCAGCCGTGGCCACCATACTGCGCAGGGATGAATCGTCTACTCTAAGCGTTCCCATGTTTCCTCCTTTGCGTGACGCTCGGCTTTCAGTTCGCTGCCGAGCCTTTGGGGTTCGCGTTTTCATGGTTTCAACAGGTTAGAATTCGCATATTCGAGCTCGTTATTACGACGTCGGTTCGGCCGGCCTTCGTTCGGTTGACTCTCGTTTGCACCGGAAAGCCAACGTCCGTGCGTCTCAGAAGGCCAGCACTTGCGCGTCGCACAACACTAGCGCTCGTACATTTCGGAATGCGGATGCCCGTTCGAGCCGAAGCAACAGGGCTAGCTCTCAAGAACGAAGCTGGCTCTCAGGCTTTTCGCCGAATGCCGTCACCGAACCAGCCCGGTTGGACGTTTGAATCGGCTCGAATCGCCGACTCAGCTTCTCAACGCCGAAACTTTGACTCTGTCACTGCGCGATGTTCCGCCCGCGGCGGAAGTGACAGAAGTAGTTTAGGTTGCAGGGTGTATAAATACGGAAGAAGTCGTTTTCGCCGTTGTATGTGCGGAGGCGGAAGAACTTGTTTTCGTCCCAGGGCTTGGAGATTTCTTCTTCGGGCTCGGCGGCGGTGTCACGACGACGTTCGGATCGTAGGGAGCCCACCTCTCCGGCGAGGAAAAGCCGCGTCCGGTACTGCGTAGATTGTCGGGGACCACCTCCGTTCCGCGAGGCCAGTCGGCAAAACCTTGAGGGCTGTTGTCTTTGCCGCAACCGGTGTCGATTTCGATCAGAAGGAACTCCGGGTGGCTGATGACGATGAGCTCGGCACCGGAGAGCGGATTTTTGAGGATTCCCGCGTTGCCTTCGGTATGTATATAAGGTTTGGGCTTGCCAAAACCGTAAGGCTTGGCGAGCTCGTATATCCTCGCCGTCGCAGCCTTCCATCGCTCCGACGGAATTGGAGCGGCCGTCGCCAACCGATATAATTCAGATGAATATTTGGCAGAACACACGACGAACGCACTCACCTTCGTCTGAATCTGTTCCTCTTGGGGTTTCCATTCCCCTACCCCGAATTCCTGGCTCAGCATCCGGTAGAGCGAGATTTCCAGCCCCAAGGTTTCGCGGCGAAGCTCAACAATCGGGCGCTCAATGGGCGAGGCCGTCGCCTCATCTCCACCAAGATACTGATCGGACATATCGCACCCCGCTACAAACACGGCAACCGCACACAAAGCAGCCGCCACCCGCCTGCGAACCATCACTTCTCCTCCGCGGCCATGCCCTTGCCCGACATGATGCGTCCAATGTTGTACGTCGACGTCTTCCCCGCCGAGTCCTTCGATTCGGGCCCTGAAAGATACTCCGAATGGCCATGAGACGCCTCATAGTGCTTCCCTTCGGGACTTGTCCATTTTTCGGTGCTGAAATGCTCGAAGTTCTTGTTGACGTCCGGATTCGGGCCAAAGTGCCCGCTCGCCGCGACGGCATCCCCCTCCGCTGCACCGACGTACATGTTTCCAGGAAGAACATTGAGCTCGTCGTTGGTTGCCGCGTTCACCCCAGCCGATCCCCACACGGCAACACGATCTTGAACATCAGTCTCGCCCGCTGCGATTCCGGCGGCGAGCGAGCCATACGAATGCCCGCTCAACGTAAGATTCGGATCGCCCGCATGCGTTTGCTGAACGCCGTTCACGAAAGAAGCTAGACGTTCTTTCGCCTCATCCGCGGCATGCGAATAGTAGACAGCGTTTTTGTGGATCGGCGAGGCCTCACTCCAGCTGGGGGCGTCATAATCGAGCCACACAACCCCGGCACTTTCTCCAGAACGCTGTTGATCAGACACTTGCAGCGCTCTCTCAAGGCCAATCACGGAACTTCCGGCTCTTCCTGTGCCAACTAGGCCGTCTCGAACATTCGTCGTCATGCCGGGTACGTACACCATGACGTTCTTGGCCTTGTCAATATCGCCTACCCCTATCGCCGCCCGCACATGCTCGTGGCCTTTCCCCGGATCGAAGACCAGGAGGCTCTGCCGTTTCGAGCCCCCGTCGGAAGGCGCCTCCAGACAATCCTTAGACATCGGAAACCGCCTGGCCAAAGCCAGAATGTGATCACGATTGTTGTGGACGTAAGCGCGATACTCGCCGGGCGTCACACCGTACTTCTTAAACAACGCATCAGAGGGCCCTTCACTTTCGACTCTCTTCTTGAGCTCCTCCATGCGGTGAAGATAACCGTGCAGCAGGATCGTATTGGCGCGGCTTCGAGCGTCAGCCGGTATACCGTCGCGATGCCCAATCCACCCCGGATGCTTGAGGATGACCTCCTTCTGCTCTTCGGGAGAAAGTGCTGTCCACCAGTCATTCACCTGCTGAGCCCCCAGCGAAGCCGGTGGCGCCGCCTTGGTTCCAAGCTGGATCGTCTTGCGATCTCCTTTCGCAGCATTGCTCCGTATTTCGGTCCCGAAACTTGAGTATATCTTCTCAACTACCTTAAGGAATTGTTCGGCCTTTCTCACGCACGTCGTGGCACGCTTGGTCAATTCCTCTCCAAGGGAGTCTTGAAGATCCTCTTTTGTAACAGGGCCGGGATTTCCGAAACGGAAACCCTGATCGACGCCGGTGACGTTGCCCTCTTCGTCGATCTTCCCTCCCTTTGCTCGCACATCGGCATCAATGCTATGCGCCTCCGCGGCCAGTTTGTCTACCGACTCGCCAGCCAGTTCGAATTTTTGGGCCGTTTGTTGCAGCGTACGGTCAAGATCGTCCGCATCGTCCATCATTGCTCGGCGATTCCTCTGCTCTGCTACAGAGAATCTACCCTCAAGCTCGGAGGAACTTATCCCCGCCATAGCCGAGTGCGTTTCACTGAACCGCTTCGCAGCAGCTCGCAGCATCTCAGCCGCGGCTCGGAAATTAGAACCGCGCCACAGCATCACATCCTGAAATGAAACCATTGTCATTTCCCCTTCCTTTTCCGCAAGCATAGCACCTGTTCACAGTACATGCCATAGAAGCCTCGGGGCCATCCACGCCACAACAAATTTACAATCCAAACCGCCCTTGGAAACGAGATTAAACATGCGCAAATAAAGGCAAAACTCGGCTTGAGGAGATATGCAGGCGAGCCGCAGAAAGCACCTCCAACATACGCACACCAGACTGACGTCTACCATAGATATGAATTATATGGTGATAAATAGATCGATTTTGCAGCATTAACGAAATAAAGCGCACGATTCACCATCAAGGCATACAACGCTCACTGAAAAGGGGAAACATCGAAAACAGGGAACGTCGAAAACGTGAAAGGCCCCGGGGACGCGTCCTCGAAAGGCGCAGGCCCGGGGCCCTTTGGTCTAACCGTCACTCATCCGTGGAATACGAGGCTGTCGGGACCCTTGGCATCGGAAACACCGGCCAAGTAACGCGGAGCACGCACAACCCGCATCTTCGTAACGACCACCCCTTTTTCATCGAGGACCTGGAAGGTGCCGTCATTGACGAGACCCACGGTATCGGCCTTCTGGCCGTCGGCCCACCGCCCGGCGACGACGGATTCCTTCCCGTTGCCGGCGGAGAACTGGCTTGCAGCAACCCCACCCGCCAGTCGATTCATGATGTAGAAGACCCGGCCACGGCGAACCGAAACGGTGTCCTTGCCGTCGCCATTCCAATCACCGACCAACGGAGTGTCGTCATCACGGCCATACATGAACACTCTGGCCGCAGGGCCGTTTTTGAGAACATTGTTCACGTACACGGTGTGCCCGCGACGCAACGAAACAGTATCGCTGCCGTTGCCGTCCCAATCACCGACGAGCGGAGTGTCGGTTGCCAGGCCGTAGGTGAAAACGACGTCGGCCTTACCGCCGCGAATCGAATTGACGAGGTAGTACCTATTTCCTCGCTTAACGCCGGGCGTAGAGATGCCGTCTCCGTCCCAGTCGCCCATCAGCGGGGTGTCGCCAGCGCGGCCGAAGAATACCTCTCTTCCGCCGACGACGAAGGCATTGCCGGCCGAAGGAGTTTCAGAGTTGCCGGCGGGTGAGACGGAAGCGGTAGGCGAAGGCGTCGCAGTCGGTTCAGCGGTCGGTTCGGCGGTCGGTGAGGATGCCCTGTCGTTTTCGATCTCGGTCACAACCGTCAACCCGGTGTGATCGCGTACCTGCACCTTCTCTTCGTCGCGGAAATACCTCATAACCCCCTCGAAATGGTCGCCAACGGCTGAAGTGTCCCACCAGGGGCTTGTAGGCGTGATTCTTCCGTCGGAGCTGACAGTGACTGTCCGAATTTGACGCTTCCCTTCATCCACGCCGCCGGTGATCCACGCCTTGAGCATGAAGCTGCCAGCCGAGTACGTCTGCTTATCTTTTGCAGTCGCTTTTAGCGGGGTGTACTTTTTGAGCTGCTTGCTCGGATCCATGCCGAAGGCCGTCATCTTCTCCGCAACAAGCTTCCATGCTGACGAATCGGGATCGGCCGCCACGTAGAACATGGCCGCGGCCTTCCATTCGTTGTCGACCAACCCGCTTTGGATATGGAATTCCTTCAAGCTGCTCGGCAGAACCAAAACCTTCGGGAAGCGGCCCGAACTGTAGTCAATCTTCGTCATCCCCTCGCCGAAATAGGCGGCAACTTGAGGAGTGCCGTGGGTGTCTTTGGAAGCCGCAAAGTGCCCATTTTTACCTCCACGCACGATGGTCCGTTGGGGTACCTTGCCGTCGAAGGCACCGACCATTGTGGTGATATGAGTTCCGAAATCGACCTCTTTGAGCGCGGTCGTGTGGTCGAAGCCGTCGACGATCTCGAGGCTGTCCGGGAATCGCACGTAACTCAACGCATTCGCATTGGAGAAAGATCGGTACCCGAGGCGCTTGAGTCCATTTGGCAGGTAGATCTTTTCCACTGTTTCGTTGTCGCTGAATGCACCGCTTCCGATTTCGGTCACTCCGGCGGGAACAGAATAGTTCCTCAAGTTGCGAAACTTCGCCAACCCGCGCGGAAGAACGATGAACTTCGTCCTACTCGCATTGAGCAATGCGCCATTGACCACCGTGTAGTTCGGATTGCCGTCGGCGACCGAAACGGTCTCCAGGCTGGCCATCCCATTGAACGCCTCGTCAAGCTGGTTGGGGCCCACCCCCTTGCCGATATGAAGTTTGACCAACTTGTCCATGTTCACCGCAGCTGTGTGGAGGTCTACGACCGAGTCGGGAATGACCAGCTCCGTGACTCCCGTTCCGCGGAATGCTTCCCGCCCAATGGTTTTGAGTCCCTTGCCAAGGGCGATCTCCTTCAATTGGGGGTTGTCGCCGAAGGCGGTGGCGCCAATCGATTCGACGGCGTCGGGAAGTTTGACATGCGTCAGCTTAGTTCGCGAGAAGGCCGAATCACCGATCGTTTCGAGCTTCGAAGGCAAGCCCTCATGGGCGGCCTGCCCGTAGCCTCCGAAGACCTTGACGGTGGCCAGTCCGCTCGAGGCGAAGGCATTCCTGCCGATGCTCGGCAAATCTTCCGAAAGCGTCACTTCCTTCAGCTTCTGGGTGTTTGAGAAGGCTTCGCTAGGAATTTCTTGGAGATATCCCGGGATGGCGGCCCTCTCGATCCCGCTCCCCGAGAACACCGAAGCCCCCAAGGAACGAACGGAAGCCGGAAGGATCGCCTCTTTCAGAGAAGGTGTATGCGCAAAAGCGGAATCTGCGATCGTATACAGTCTGCTGTACTGAGAAGCGTCTACTTCGAAAGCCACCGCCGTCAGATCAGCGCATCGCTGGAAAGCCATGGCTTCGATAGTATTCACATTGGCGGGGATCGTCACCTTCGTGACCTTGCTCTTCTCGAAGGCTCGGGCGCCAATCACCTCGACGGTTTCGGGGATCCGCACCTCCGTTGCCGTCCCCTTGTATCGCAGGAGCTTTCCTTTGCCGTCGATCTCAAAATCGCTTGCAGTTTGAGGGGTTTGCCTGTGCAGGGGCGCCTTCTTTTCAAGCGCGGCGCGTTCGGGCGCGCCGCGCTGCGGCGTCATACGCCCAATCGATACGTTCGAGGCCTTTTTCGACGTGGACGTTTGGGTTTTCCCGACGCCGAAGGCCGCAGCCACAGCAGACTTGGCTTGGTTGCTTTCTGCCGCGGTGGAGGGTGCCACGGTTGCCGCCAGCATAGCCGCAACCGTGAAAGCGGCGGTGCACATTGACCGCCTCGTAAAAATAGGCATTTCGCCTCCCGATGGAAAATACGTGCATCATGCACGTAAAGGTGAGCGTTTAATGATGTATACCATCGTCTGTTTCCAGATAACGCTCATATTACACACCGTTAACCTCCACGTCCACGGTTTTCATCGTGTCCTTACGGGGGGGGGCGAAGTGTGCCAGGAGGCACGGTTGCGGTGCTCGCCAGGAAGCAATTCATGCTTGCCTTGTCTAGTACGTTGGCTCAAGAAGGTTACGAAGCGTGCCAGAAGGCAATGCACGGCAGCAGTCGAGGAGGACAATCCGATAGTGAGCGAACAGCGCGGAATCGACGAAGGGACAAGCGTCTCGTCAAAGAGACAACACCCGCCCACTTCGCTTCTCGCGGATGGATTCGGCGCGAGGATTGCCGCGACGGCGCGGCGCATAAAACCATTGCCGTAGTCACGTCGTCAAATATCACGTCGTCAAATAGACGATGCGCCGTCGGAAAAAAGCGCCGTCGAAGGGAAATGCGCCGCGGTTCGTCAGCCGGCGTCGGCCCTCAAAACGACCACTATTTGGTCGCCCCCGGTGGCTTTGGGCGCAAGCATGACGTTGCCCGCCTTGATGCCCAACGCTGAAGCAACCTGTTTGGCCGTCTGCTCATCGGAGGCCTTGGGGTAGAAAACCGTAGAAGCCTTCGGGCTGCCGCCACTGTAGTTGTTGGAGGAGACTTTTGTGTAGCCGACCTTCTCGAGTTTTTGCTTGCTGGAAGCGGCGAGCCCGTTCTTTCTCGAACCGTTGAGCACAAGGACCGGACGCCCCTTCCCCGAGCTGGCCGACGAGCTTTCCTTGTCCGACGGCGTGGCAGAAGAAGCGTCGGTAGAGGGACTCTCGCTCGTCTTTCCCGAATCTTTGGATTCCGGCCCCTTGGACGAACCACTGGGCTCTCCGGAAGAACCGGAGCCGCCGTTCGCGCCTTTCGAAGGCGCGGCGCCGCTGCTCGGGGGAGCCGCTTTCGACGAAGCGTCAGTGCCCGGGTCATCGGAAGAATTCGCGAAAGTTGCAATTGCCCACCCCGCTGTCGGGGCGAGGATGATGATGGCCACCAGCGCCAGCCACCATTTGAAGTTCGACTCCTTGCGCCTGTGAGTTCCTCGAATCGTACGGGCGTCAGCCAGCCGATCAAACTCGTCTGCGGGGTATTCATTATCTGCCACGTTCATAGCCTAACAATCGCCATCGCCACTTCGCTCCCCAGCGCGCCGGGCCCGTAGCCGCAACAACCGCCCCACCAATTCGGGGCGTTCCATTCTCGCCCGGGGGTTGGCAAGAGCCCGATTGAGCACAAGATAATAGCGGGTGGCGGTCATTCCCAAAGTCGCTATGGCGTCAGCTTTGGTCCGCCCCAGGGTCCACCAGGTTTCTTCCACGTCCAACACTGCATTCTCGACGTCAGACAGCCTCGTAGCCTCCATCACGTTCCGCCTTTCTCGGATATGCGCGCTTTCCGAGCGTGCTCCCCACCCGGATGCGAGTCCGCTCTCAGCCGAAAGTGGCCCGCCTGCTTGAGCATCCTACCCCGCGGGCTCGTCGGCGGCTTCCTCGGCTGAGAATCTCACAGCCGGCACCCGATCAGATAGCCCGCATTTTCCTTTCGGTGGTGCGGGGAGCCTCAACAGCCGGCATCCGATCGGATTGCCCAGCGCCCAATCGAACGGCGAGGCTAGGCTAGTGTCATGAGCCTGGCAGACATCATCGACCCCGGATGGGCCCGCGAGTTGGAGCCCGTCGAGCAACGCATTCACGAGATGGGCGACTTCCTTCGTTCCGAAAACACCGCGGGCCGTGGCTACCTTCCCGCTGGCGATCGCGTATTACGTGCCTTCTCCTACCCGTTCGACGCCGTACGCGTGCTGATCGTCGGGCAAGACCCTTACCCAACGCCGGGCCATCCCGTTGGCTTGAGCTTTTCCGGGGGGGGGGGGGGGCGGGGGGTGGCGCGATCTCTCATCAACATCTATAAGGAGCTTCACGACGATTTGGGGATCGCTCCGGCCGACGACGGCGACCTCACCCCGTGGTGCGATCAGGGCGTGATGCTGCTCAACAGAGTGCTCACCGTCGAGCCTGGCAAGCCTGCATCGCATCGAGGAAGAGGCTGGGAGGAAGTCACTGCCCACGCGATCCGACGCCTTGCTGCCCGCGGCGGGCCTCTCGTAGCCATCCTGTGGGGCCGCCCCGCCCAGGAACTCAAACCTTTGCTCGGCGATGTGCCAACGATTGAATCACCCCACCCTTCTCCCCTTTCGGCGACCCGAGGCTTCTTCGGTTCACGACCGTTTTCGAGGGCCAATGCCCTTTTGACGAATATGGGCGGAGAACCCGTCGATTGGTCCCTTCGTTAGACGGCGCCTTCGCCCTAGCGGGTCCGACCTTCGGCGACCAATCACAAGCTTGGCCGGCGATCGCCACAGGCTCGGCCAGCGACTACCGCAGACTCATTCGGCGATCGCCGTATGCTCTCGCCCGAGACTCCATTTCGCTAGAAGGCCGCTGCTTTAGGCAGGGCTTCAGTTCGATGGGCGCCTCGGCAACGAGTCGAAACTAATGAATACTCGCCTATGAAGCAGGAAACGGATCGGAGCGTCGCTTCAGAACGGGGCCCAACGTTGCGTGCCGAAGGGCCCCATTCGGAAACCGGCGCAAACCGACACCAATGAAGGCAACAATCGGGGCCGCGAAGGGTTGCGGGCATCGCAGCCGTCTCCTCCGAAGCGCACCACACCAGTGCCGGTTTGCCGAGCCGATGCGTGATTTCCGGCTCGTAATTCAATCTTAAACTAAGATCCCGTGTAAACCCATACATCGTAGGGCGGATTTCGTCACGATTCGCCCTCCACCCCAAGCATTGAGATTCTGGCCCACTCGGACTGATCGGGATCAGTTCTCGTCCTCGCGCAGAATGACAGGCTTTCAACCCGACGCCATTTTGAACCCGATGTCGTCCTGAAAAACGTCCCGACAAAAGAGGACCGGGCGATTGCCCGAGGGACTTAATCGCCCGGAAATAAACGAGCCACCTAAGGGACTCGAACCCTTGACCGTCCGCTTACAAGGCGGGTGCTCTACCAGCTGAGCTAAGGTGGCATGCTCGGGAAGGCCGCGAGCGCCCCTCTATCTTGCCAGACGACGGCGGATTCGCCAAGCCCAAAACGTGAAATCTGAAATGTGCACTTTCGCCGGACCTATGGCATCCGCTTTCGCTATATCCAAAGCGCACCCGATGACCGAGACGCCAGGCAGACCAGAGAAGAAGAAAAATGACCGAGGCGCCGCCCCGCCAGACAGACAAGAAATCGTCCGGCGAGGCGCCCCCAACTAGACCGGCGAGGCATCCCACACCCCACAACGGCGGCGAGACACCCACCCTGCTGGAGGGGGGGCTGATGCAGAGCTATTTCGCTGCTTCAGATTTCTTAGGCACGGCCGGCTTCTCATCAGCCGGCTTCAGCGAATGCCCCGCTTCTTTCTCGATCTTCTCCAAGAGGGCACCCTTAGACCAGTCGTCTTCGAATTTCTTGCCATTGATGGTGATGGTCGGAGTTCCGCTATGCCCGGCCTCGTTAAACTTCTGAGCCGACCGCTGCAAGAACTTTTCGTAGCGGTTCGAGTTCAACGTTTTCTCAAGCCCCTTGAGCACGTTGTTGGGAATGCCAACCTTTTTCGCGACGTCGAGAGCCGTCTTGTTGTACTGCGATTGTTCCGGCAGCTGCTTTTGCTTGGCGAAGATAGGCGCGGAAACATCGGCGAAGTAGGCGTTGTGGAAGGCGGCGTAATACTCGGGGGCTTTCTCGGCGATGTAGTAATCGGCTTGGCTTGCGACGTCGGAAATCTTCTGCCCTAGAACCGACAAAGGCGCGATTTCGAGCGTAATCTCGCCTTTAGAAGCGAGATTCACCAACTTGTTGCCGTACTCTTTCTCGAGATCGTTGCAATGTGTGCACAGGTAGTCGGAGTAAATGCGAACGGTGGGTTTGCCGGCGTTCTTCTTGCCCGCCTGAGCAATCCCTTCCTCGCTCCCCTTGCCGAGGGAAATGACGCCGCTGGACGAAACGTTCGCGCTAGGGGAAACGACGCGCTTGGCATCCTCTTCCTTCTTCATGCCATTCAAGATCACGAAGGCGACGGCAGCCACCACGAGAAGCACCGTCAACGTGCTTCCCACCGCAATAAACAAATGCCTGCGCTTGGTGCGCTTCGCCTCAGCCTCCTGGAGAAGGCGCGCCTTCTCGCGGGCTTGCTCGCGTTTCTGTTGCTTCGTCAGATACGACGAGCTGGTTCCGGGAGTATTTCGTGAAGCCATGCGCACGATTGTAAGCGAGCAAGCTGTGGACAGACTAAAAAGATTTGTGATCGTTTGATCACCTATAGTCCGTTATCGTGTTCGTCTGCGAGCCGCTCCCAAGCGGTGCCCACCTACACTATCCACACCTATTCTGCGTCGAGGAAGAAAGGTTGTTTGGGAAGCGGCGTCCAATCGGGATAGGCGCGAGCCGAAGAATAGAGGACGCCCAAACCCGTGAGCAGAATCAGGACGACGCCCCAGAAATACTTGTACGAAAGCTCCGGTGTGATTGCGGCCAAAAGATCACGGGCGCCAAGCCTCGCGGATGCGCTCAAAGCGTTGAACCATGCGACGACCATCGTGATGCCGACGGCGGCTAAGGTGCCAAGCCGCGGCTCCTCAGGCACCGCAATGCTCAAACCCCATAGTGCGGCAGTGCCAAGCGCGAGACCTACGGCAATGCTCACCGCCTGCTCAATGAAGACCTTCAAGAAGATGAGAGGCATTCTTAGGGCTACGCCCCACATTTCGCCAGAAAACTTCCCGCCTCTAACCGATCGGCGGTGGTTCAAACTCGTATGGGACGATCCAATCACCCCAAGCGTGAAGGCCACAAACCCGTAGAGACACACTCCGACGATCGGGAAACGCACCCCGAGGGAGAGGATTGCCAAGCCCGCGAGGAACACAATGAGGCGGGCCGTAGGGGCCTGACGCATCCAAGCCGGCATGTCATTAGATTGACCGGGACCGTTGAGGAACTCGTTCCACGCGGGAGGGCGCGGCGGACCTGCCGGTTGCTGCATGCCTTGCTCTCCGGGAAATGTTCCCTGCGTCGGATCGACAGCCTGTAAACCGGGCTCGTTGGAACGCGGCGCCGTCGGGACGGAGGGCGGCATGTGCAGCGGAGATTCCGTTCGCAGGACCTGCGTTGGCGGCGTCGTTTGAGAATCCGTCCCGACGGCGCCGCCTGTGCCGCTGCCCAGCCCACCGGGAAGGATCTCCGTGCGACCATCGCCAACGCCGGCGCCTTGTCCTGCGGCAGGAAGAATCTCGGTACGCCCACCGCCGACACCGGCGCTCTGTCCCGCAGCAGGAAGGATCTCCGTGCGCCCGCCGCCATCGGCGCCGACGCCACCCGCGCTGGCCGAAAGGATCTCTGTGCGTCCGCCGTCAAAGTCGACATCCGAACCACCGGTGGGAAGTATCTCTGTGCGCCCACCGCCGAGCTCTCGCGCCCCGTCAAGGATCTCCGTCGATCCGAGCTGAGCACGACGCATGCGAAGCGCGGTCTCAGGACCTTCGCCCAGACCGTAGTCTTCATCGTATCCGAGGCCATCATCAACGCCGATGCTGCGGTTTTCGTCATATCCGTAACCTTCGTCGGCGCCATAGACTCCGCGACCAATATCACCGGCGAGCGGCCCATATCCTTCATCACTGCCGTAGAGACTGCTTTGCGCATCGTGGTGCGCACCACCGTCTCCAAACGTCCCCGGGGCCGCCTGTAACGCATCCGTCGCGCCATCCCCCGCGAACCGGCCGTTCAGCACTTCGGTCGCCCCATCCGGACCCTGGGAGCCATTGCCGAGGATGTCATCGGCAGCCCCAACGCCAACGCCGCCCATAACTCCCGCAATGCCGGCCAAGGCTCCCCCTCCTGGACCAGAGGCGGCCTCGTCAAATCGGCCGGTCCGCAACACGGAGATAAGCTGGTCAATATCGATTCGATCCTCGATTTCCGGCGCGAGTGCGCGTATAAATGCGGAGGCTAGCGGGCCTTGAAGGCCCACGACGTCGGGAACCCCCTCGAACATCCTGCGCATGATCGACTGCGGGTTGCCTTTTCCGAAAGGCGCGCGTCCCGTCGCGGCAAAGGCGAGCACGGCGGCCAGCGCCCACCAGTCGGCAGCCTCGTCTGGGTTGCCGCCATCTATGACGCGGGGATCGCAGTATCCCGGCGTGTGCGCAACAGATCCCGGGACGGTCAGGCGCGAGTCCTCATCAACCTGAGCTATGCCAAAGTCGATGAGAACGGGGCCATCGGGCCCGAGCATGACGTTCGACGGCTTGAGGTCGCGGTGGAGGACCCCCGCGGAGTGGATCGCATCGACGGCCTCGCGGGGCCGTTCGGCGAGTTCAGCCAGATCGCTTCCCTCGAAAACGCCGGAATCCACAACGTCTTGCTCCAAAGTCGGACCATCTATAAGTTCCGTCACAATGAAGGCGTCGTCGGCGTCGGTTTCGGCGTCCAGCACCTCCGCGACGTACCTGCCCCGCACTTTCTGCAGCATGGCGACCTCCCGGCGGAAGCGCTCACGCCCCGAATCGTCCACCACGAGAGCCGGATTCAAGAGCTTGAGGGCAACGCGGACGCCGGCACCGTCCTCGGCCTCGAAGACCGTGGACATGCCACCCGCACCGATTCGCTTGATCAGCCTATAGCCGCCGATGTTCATCTGCTTGCGCACGTCATCTACGCTACCGAAGTAGGGCCTCTACGCGCTCGTCACTCTCCGCAAAAGTCTGAGATACACATCGCGAGAAGGCTCTTTTGTGTTGAAATTTCGGGAATATACGTTCTCGAAAACAAGTCGTGCAGAAAAAGTGGCGCACGTGGCGACCATCTGTGTAATAATTTTCACGGGTGTACTCCGCATCCGTGTCAGAGTCGACACTTTGGCACTCTTCACTCGGACCGTCCGGCACGTTCCTGCCGGTGAAGGGACCATTTCAATATGGCAACTGTTACCTTTAATGGGGCAACCCGCCTCTACCCGGGCTCGGACAAGCCCGCTGTCGATCGCCTCTCTCTCGACATCAACGACGGAGAATTCCTTGTTCTCGTCGGGCCTTCGGGATGTGGCAAGTCCACTTCTTTGCGCATGCTCGCAGGATTAGAACAAGTAGATGACGGAAGCATCTACATTGGCGACGACGATGTCACCTACGTTCCTCCGAAGGACCGCGACATCGCCATGGTGTTTCAGAACTACGCTCTCTATCCGCATATGACGGTGGCGGACAACATGGGTTTTGCGCTCAAAATCCAAGGCGTGCCGCGGGAGAAGATCCGTGAGCGCGTCGTCGACGCAGCCAAGATCCTTGATCTCGAGCCATACCTCGACCGGAAGCCGAAGGCGCTCTCCGGCGGACAGCGCCAGCGCGTGGCAATGGGCCGCGCCATCGTGCGCGAACCTCGGGTCTTCCTCATGGATGAACCCCTTTCGAACTTGGACGCCAAACTTCGCGTCCAAACCCGCACCCAGATCGCCTCCCTTCAAAAGCGTCTGGGCATCACAACGGTGTACGTGACCCACGATCAGACCGAAGCTCTGACGATGGGCGATCGCATCGCCGTGCTCAAGGACGGCTTGCTTCAGCAGGTCGGAATGCCGGGCGAAATGTATTCTTCGCCCGCCAACGCCTTCGTCGCAGGATTCATCGGCTCACCGGCAATGAACCTGGGACGATGGCGGATCGTCGGCAACGAGGCGATCTTCGGCGATTCGTCCCTTCCCGTGCCGTCAAGCGTTATTGATGCGCTGTCGCGCGAGGACAACGGTCAGGTTATCGTCGGCTTCCGCCCCGAAGCACTCTCGTGGAACCCCAACGACGGCTTCGTTCCAGGCTCCGACGAGGGCGCCCCCTTAGGCAAGATCCCGCTCAAAGTGACACTCGTTGAAGAGCTCGGATCGGATGCCTACGTTTACGGACACGTCGTCGGTTCTGACCGCGAAACCGAGAAATTCGGTTCCGGGGATGGTTCCGACCTCGTGACAATTCGCATCGAACCCGACAAGGTCCCGAGCTCGGGTGAGGTCATCCTCCTCGAGCCGAACCTCGATCGGATTCACTTCTTCTCCGCTAGCACTGGCGAACGGATCAACTAATGTCGATCGGGGCCGGGATAGGAAAGAACGTCTCGGCCCCAACCGTTTCCAGGCTCGTCCGCGGAAGGAGAGAAAACATCTACTCGCCCGTTGGGCGTACCCCCATATTCCGTATAGAGGCACCTCAACAGACGAGGAGATCACGCTAAGAATAACCAACACGCGCAGATATTATGAAAGATTCAATCCAACAAGTCAGGACGGCACCAAAGAAGGGCCGGACAACGTCAAAGACGACGAGACGTCAGGGGACTTCCGATAAGACGAAGCCCATGAGCTCCTCGTTGCGGATCACCGCGGCCAGACCCGACGCAGCTCTCTTAGACCTGCCCTGGGATAAGCCACTCAACCGGTGGCCAGACAGCATCGTGGCCGCACTCCCGCAGGGCATCTCTCGCCATGTCGTTCGATTCGTCCATCTTGACGGGCGCATTCTCGCCATCAAGGAGATCGGAGATTCGGCAGCTCATCACGAGTATCAGATGCTGCGTACGCTCCTGCGCCTTGACGCCCCCTGCGTTGAGCCTGTCGCCGTCATAACTGGGAGAACCACGCGTTCGGGCCACCCCCTCAACTCCGTTTTCGTCTCCGAGCATCTGCCTTACTCCCTGCCCTATCGGGCATTGTTCGGCCAGTATCAGCGCCCGGAGACCGTCGACAGGCTCATCCGAGCACTCTCGGTTCTGCTCGTCAGGCTGCATCTCATCGGATTCTTCTGGGGCGACGTCTCCCTTTCCAATGCGCTTTTCCGGCGCGATGCCGGCGAATTTGCCGCCTACCTCGTCGACGCCGAGACGGGCGAGATCTATAACGGGATCACCGACGGCAAGAGGCTTTACGACATCGACGTGGCACGTACGAACATCATCGGCGAGCTCATGGATCTGCAAGCGGCAGGCCATCTTTCCGAGGACTACGACACGATCGACATCGGCAATCGCCTCGTCGCCCAGTACACAACGCTGTGGGACGCGCTGACCGGGGAGACCACGTTCGACACCGACGAGAAGTGGCGGGTAAACGAGCACGTCAAGCGGCTCAACGACTTGGGTTTCGACGTCGACGAGCTTCAAATGGTCGCCGACGAAGACGGCCACAGGATACGAATCCAACCGAAGGTGGTGGACGCCGGGCACTTCTCGCGCAAGGTCATTCGGCTGACCGGCATGGACGTGCAGGAGAACCAAGCCAGACGCCTCATACAGGACATTGAGCAGTATCGGGTGGCGATGAATAAGAGCTCGTCGCTTCCGATCGTCGCCCACGACTGGATGACCAACGTGTTCGAGCCGATGATCAACTCCGTGCCCAAGGAACTCAAGGGCAAGCTGGAGCCGGCCGAGCTATTCCACCAGTTCCTCGACCACCGTTGGTACATCTCGGAGCAGGCGGGGCGCGACATTCCCATGGAAGAGGCGATCACGAGCTTCATCGACAACGTTCTACGCCATCAGCGCGACGAGCGTTCCTACATCGTGGTCAGCGGTGCGACGCCAATCACCAGCGCCAGCCCAATCACCGGTGACAGCCCGATCACAGGTGACAGCCCCATCACCGGAGATAGTGCGCCTTCGGTGGAGTCGGGCGACGAAGACGAGTTCGAAGACGAAGAATTCAACGAAGACAAGTACGACGAACATTCTTAAACCGCCCCAGTGTTGGAGGCGACTCCGCCTCCAACACTGGATTGGGCCGATGGCTGAGGGGGCGATCGAGAAATCGATCGCCCCCTCAGGTTATTTGCAGCACGAGCGGCTGGGTGGTGCCCAGTTAGCCATTGGCTCGAATGGGCATTGGCTTTTGCCTGCCAGCCGCGCTCAGACGGCTCGGCGCCAGCCGCGCCCGCTAGCTCAATTCGGCCAGCACGAGCTCGGCCAACTGTATGGCGTTGAGGGCCGCACCTTTACGCAGGTTGTCACCCACGACAAACATTGCCAGGCCGCGGCCGTCGGGCACGGACTGGTCGGTACGAATCCGGCCCACGTAGCAGGGATCCGTTCCGGCGGCCCGCAGCGGCGTCGGCACATCGTCGAGTTGAACCCCGGGGGCCTCGGCGAGGATGGCACTGGCGTCGTCGGGCGCAACCGGCTTGGCGAACTCCGCGTTGATTGCCAAGCCGTGGCCCGAAAAGACGGGAACGCGCACGCACGTGCCCGAGACGGCCAGATCGGGGATCTCAAGGATCTTGCGCGACTCGTTGCGGAGCTTCTGCTCTTCATCGGTCTCCTCGGAACCGTCGTCGACAATCTTGCCGGCGAGGGCCACGACATCGAAGGCAATGGGAGCCACATAAACGGAAGGCTCGGGCAGGTCTACAGCGGCGCCGTCAACGGCGAGCTTGGCTATATCCTGATCCGCAGCGGAGCGAATCTGGCCTTCAAGCTCTTTGACTCCGGCGAGTCCGGAACCGGAGACCGCCTGGTAGGAAGAAACGATGAGGCGGGTCAGCTGATACTTGTCATGCAACGGCTTGAGCACGGGCATAGCGGCCATTGTCGTGCAATTGGGATTGGCGATAATCCCCTTCGGACGATCCTTGATCGCGTGGGGGTTGACCTCGGAGACGACGAGCGGAACCTCGGGATCCTTGCGCCAGGCGGACGAGTTATCGACGACTACCGCGCCGGCGGCCGCGAACTTGGGCGCGTATTCAAGGGACGTGCCTCCTCCGGCGGAGAAGACGGCCACGTCTATCCCGGAAAGATCGGCGGTCGCCACATCCTCAACCACAACGTCCTTCCCCTTAAAGGAAAGCACCGTGCCCGCCGAACGGGCCGAAGCGAAGAAGCGGACGTCGTCGACGTCGACATTTCGCTCCTCGAGAAGGGCGCGCATGACGCGACCGACCTGGCCGGTCGCTCCAACGACTGCAAGAGTTGTCATCGTCCTGTACCTCCGTATACGACGGCCTCGGATTCGCTGTCGAGGCCGAATGCTGTGTGAACTGCCCGAGCGGCCTCGTCGAGGCGCTCGGGATCAACGACCACGGAGATTCGGATCTCCGAGGTGGCGATCATGTCGGCGTTGATCCCCAGGTCGCCAAGGGTGGCGAAAAGCTTGGCTGAGATGCCCGAATGCGAGCGCATGCCGGCTCCTACCACCGAGAGGATGCCGATGTCCTCGGTCACGCGAATCTCACCGAAGCCCAGCTCGCCCCGGTGGCCCTCCAAAGCCTCGACCACGGCCGTAACCTCCGCCTTGGGGAGGGTGAAGCTCAAGTTCGAAACGTCGGGTGCGGCGACGGCCGTGTTTTGGACGATCATGTCGATGTTGCCGTCAATTCCCGCCACGATGGCGAAGATCTTCGACGCCATTCCGGGAACGTTGGGCACGCGCGTGATCGTGACCTTCCCTTGGGAGCGGTCGTGGGCGACGCCGGCGACGACGGGCGCTTCCAGGGCTTTGTCTTTCATAGTTTTCTCGTCCACGATCCAGGTGCCTTCCTTGGTTGAGAATGACGATCGCACGTGCAGAGGCACGTTAAACTTTCGGGCAAATTCGACGGCCCGCAGGTGGAGCACCTTGGCGCCGTGGGCGGCCAACTCGAGGGTCTCCTCATGGGTCATGTAGGGCAACTGCTTAGCCGCCGGAACGATTCGCGGGTCCGCGGAGAACACGCCGTCGACGTCGGTGTAGATCTCGCAGACGTCCGCGCGCAGAGCTGCGGCGAGTGCGACCGCCGTCGTGTCGGAACCGCCGCGGCCGAGCGTCGTCACATCGTTTCGCTCGTTGACCCCCTGGAATCCCGCGACGATGGCGACAGCGCCGGACTTGAGCGTTCTGGCGATTCGTTCGGGAACAACGCCGACGATCGACGCTTTGCCGTAGTGGGTGTCAGTCCGCAAACCCGCCTGTTGGCCCGTGAATGCGTGGGCATCGACGCCCAGGGCATTGACAGCCATCGACAGGAGCGCCATCGAGATGCGCTCACCCGCCGTCAGCAGGATGTCCATTTCGCGAGCGGGCGCCTGCGGCGCGATGTCGTTCGCGAGGTCGATGAGTTCATCGGTTGTGTCGCCCATCGCGGACACGACCACGACCAGTTCGTTGCCGGCATTCTTCGTGTCGACTATTCGTTGCGCGACGCGCTTGATGCTGGCGGCGTCGGCAACGGACGAGCCGCCGAACTTCTGCACGATTAAAGCCACGTGTTTCTCCTTTAGTCTCCGTTATGTTAGCTGCGCATAGCCACGCGCCTCTTACGGATCTTCCAATCTGAACACGGGTATTCGTCACACTAATGCTTTCGCATAGGTTTCTTCGCGCCTTTCGTCCCTCCCAAGAACACGTGAACGCTACTCTCTATGGCGCCGGCATATATGAGACGGACGAAGGAGGCTCCCGTCCACGTGAACGCCACAGCGTCCAAGGCGTTGATGGCCTTCCCCACATCTCCGATCGAATCGGCGTTGGCGGCCAGCCCGCGGGCCAAGGCGAAGATCGACGTCGGTTCGCCGGGAAGATCACCGATAAAAAATGAGAAATAAGGGAAAGACATTGCCACCCCTCACTGGTACCTGTCGGGTTCCCACGAGAAGATCGCACCCCAAGGCGATGGGCTTGCATACGCCTTCAGGACGTCAGTCAGAGATTCGCCTTTCTTCGCAAATACGTAGTCAGAGAATCGCCTTTCTTCGCAAACTCGTCGGCAACCTGCCGGCCAGCAGCAAGGTCACGGTCGCGGCGACGACAGTCAAGGGGGCGAGAACGACGACGCTGGCGCCGAGCGTCGCCCCTGCCGCGGACGGCTAGCTTTGCGCCGTCGAGGTATCCGGAGCAGCCGGGGTGCCCGGAGCCGCCGGCGAGCCTTGCGCCGCCACAGGGCTCTGTGCCGACGTCGAATCTGGAGCCGCCGATGAGGCCTGGGTAAGGACCTGCTGCCTCCCCTCAAAGGCTCGGGAAAGCGTGATTTCGTCGGCGTACTCCAGATCGCCTCCCACGGGCAGGCCGGAGGCAAGTCTGGAGACCGCCACTCCGATCGAGGAAAGGATGCGGATGAGGTAAGCGGCGGTGGCTTCGCCCTCAATGTTGGGGTCGGTGGCGATGATGACCTCGCTGACCGTGCCGTCGCTCAGCCGCGAGATCAGTTCGCGGATGCGCAGGTCTTCCGGCCCCACTCCTTGGATCGGATTGATTGAGCCGCCCAGCACGTGATATCGCCCGCGGAATTCTCGTGTTCTTTCGACGGCAACGATGTCTTTAGATTCTTCGACGACGCAGATCACTGAGTCCATCCTTCGCGGGTCGGAGCAGATCGAGCATACGTCCGCCTCAGTGACATTTCCGCACACCTCACAGAACCGCACCTTTTCTTTGACGCGTAGCAATGCCGAGGCGAGAGCTCTGACCTCTTCGGGGTCTTCTGCCAGAACGTGAAAGGCTATACGTTGAGCGCTTTTCGGGCCGACTCCGGGCAAGCGTCCCAATTCGTCGATGAGCTCTTGAACGGCGCCGTCGTAGACTCCGGCCATCAGTTTCCTCCATTCCCTCCGTCAGTCCGGGCTATCTCTTCGATGACCGTCCCATCGAAAGTCGAGAGGACCACATCGATCCCCACTAGATCCGAGTGCGAGATCGTGGGATCCGACAGGCTGACCTCGTCCTCACTGTCGTCGAACGCAGACGCTTCGGCTCGCGGTTTCTGGCGTCCCTCACCATGGGCTGCCATGATCCGTTCCGAAATCGATGGCGTCTGCCGGGAGGCTGTACGGCCCCGGGATCCCTCCAATCCCCGAGGCTTATGAGCGCCCTGAGTTCGCTTCTGCCCTCCGCTATTCCCATCGACCGTGTGCGAACCGGAACCTCGGCCATCCGCCGAACTCGGCTCACCGCTTCCCGGGCGCTTAGGCATGGGCATGCGTTGCTCGTAAAACGGGATGTCATCAGATTCGGACTGCGTCGGCCCCTTAGGCGACCCCGTGGCTACGGATTCAGCCGATGGCTTGGATCCGAACGATAACGCGGCTTCGGGCGGTATCGCAGCGCCAGATTCCGGTGCTGAAGAAGCCTCAGAGGGCAGCGTAGCTTCAAATTTAGACGTCGACGGAGCCCCGGGCACAGTTGGGCTCTCCAACGGCGGCGGGCCGGCCGAGGGGAGGCGATCCACGTCTCCATCACCGGCGCTCTTGTCGAGCAACTGGGCCAAAACCCCGGCGGGATCCACGTTTTCGGCACTTTCCTCGGCCGAGGGGTTACCGGGGTGGCTCGGAGTCGGATCCGGACCGGGTGATCTTCTCGGTTCACGTGGCGGTCCGGGCTGGTCGGATAGTCCAGGCCTATCGGGTGGTCCGGCCTGATCGGCTTGAGCGGGCACGAAATCAGGTGAGCCAGAGGCGAAATCGTAAAGGTCCAGCTCATCGTCAAGTTCCACCGGCTCCGGCAAACCTCCAAAAGCCTGGCTTCCGTGCGCGGGGCCGGTCACGGATTCATTTCTAGAATTCTCAGGTACGGTACCGCTTACGTATGCCGCACCGGAAGGCAAATCGTCACCGCCGACATCGGGGACACCGCCAGAGCTTGCGGTATCGGGTACACCACTAGCGCCTGCGGCATCGGGCAACGCTGGGCGTCCCGCTCGCTCAGCCTGCGCGGATTCGAGTTCCTTGAGGGCCGAGGCCAGCTGGTCCCTGGTAGGCCTGGGGCCATCGGGGATGTCGACGGGGTCGGAAGCAAGAACCAGGCCTCGTTTTTCGAGGTCAGCAAGGTCCGACGTCGGCATCCGCCGCGTGCCGCCGGGGTCGGGTGATTCCTTTGCATTCGACGGTCTGGCATTTGGCGCACTCGTGGCATTCTGCTCATGTGTACGGCCGGGCATGCTCGACGCACCGCTTTCGCGCGCGGCACTTTGCGCGCCTGTAACACCCCTAGGAGCGCCACTGGGCCCGGCCATTGTATCGGGGTGTGATTCGCGCGTATCGGCGGGTTTTTCCGTCGCGGGCCCGCGCTTGCTTACCGTCGACTCGCGCTCTCTTCCGGCCAGCTCACGTTCTCTTGCCGTCGACTCATTCTCTCTTACCGCCGACTCGCGCACTTCCGGCGTATTCTGACGGGATTCCGCCGCTTCCCAGCCCGACTGGCCAGCGCGATCTACCTCCCGCGGCCCGCCCGAGTTGGAAGGGCTCGTTCCTCTCTGGTCACCTTG
>CAUSGP010000003.1:0-26070 GCA_963531075.1 uncultured Actinomycetaceae bacterium
TTTCCGGCGTAATCGGTTCCTGCCCGGGGGAAAGGCCCGCCTCGCCGAAGGCGGGAACTATCACGATTCCGTCGACTTGCGCGCCGGTCTGTGCCTGCAGGCAGTCGGCTATCGTATTGGGTTCCAACGGGAAGTGGCCGCGCAGAGTCGAATCCGAGCGCGAAACGAAGGCGACGTCGGTTCCGCCAGCCTCGGCTGCTTCGAGCGCGGCTGCTACGGCCTCGCGGTTGACTCGC
Source organism: uncultured Actinomycetaceae bacterium (assembly GCA_963531075.1). Lineage (GTDB taxonomy): Bacteria > Actinomycetota > Actinomycetes > Actinomycetales > Actinomycetaceae > Peptidiphaga. The sequence continues at coordinate 237 of CAUSGP010000003.1, forward strand.
TCTGCGTCTTCCGGGGCCAGAGAGCGCGAATTCGTCATGACGTAGACGGCCGCAGCTCCGGTTTGGAAAGCCCAAACGAAATCTGCGACCGTCCAGGAGGTCAGCACGGGAAGGTCCGCAACGGACTGAGTCCCCGTAGGATCGTCGTCGAGAACTACATATACGGGGCGTATCTCGCTGGCATTTTGCGCTTCGACGACGTCGTCGGCCGATACGTTGGGAATCGGCGGAAGATCGCCGAGCAATCTATCGCGTGAAATGCGGGGCATCGTCACTCCCTCGTGTCGAAATGGTCCACGGACAAAGACCGCCGGGTTAGCTTATCCTGCGGCTTCTCCCCTCCGCAAAATACGCCATTCTTACTTTTCGGGGGTATCCGAACTAATCTGGCTGGGGTGAACATACGTCGCGAGGAGGAAACGAAATGAACTGGTGGACCATTCTCATAGCATTTTCGGTCATCGTCGTGGTGGCGGTGATTGCCGAACCGTTTTTCACCCGAGCCGAGAACGAGCGACGCAAAGCGGTCGAAAAACGCGGGTACAGCTTGGCGGAATCGGACGCGAGCGTGGCGAGATCCGTCGGAGAAAACCTGCCGTGGCCAGGTCGGGCATTCAAGGCCCGCAACGTTATTTCAATGCCGCATGATCGGGGGACCGCGGTATACGGGACGCTCAGATATAAGACGGGCCGCGACAATTGGACTCACACGCGCTTCTTGGCTTTGCCCCCAGACGAGCGTCTCGGCTCACTGTCCGCGCTTACCATCGGCCCCGCCAGGTTCAATCTCACGAAAGCGAGTGTAAGAACGGAATGGGCCGCCTTCAATGATTCATGGCATGTCGACGCCGCAGACCCCGCTCAAGCCCACGCCCTTCTGACACAAGAAATGCAAGAATATCTCATGGAAACCACCCGCACGAAATCCTCGATCGAACGGACTATCGTGTTGAAGAACGGCGCGCTGACGGTGTTTTCCTCCGAGGATTACAGCATCGACCACGCCGAACGACTCCTCGGGTTCATCGTCAATTTTGAAGAGAAAATACCCCGTTTCCTTCGCGATTGACGCACACTTGCCCCCACCTGACGCACACCTCGCCTGCACTTAACGCGCGCCTTTTCCCCAGCATTCGCTGTTCGACGGAAGCACGGACGGTGACATTCGAAAATAAAGCTGACGATATCCTTCGTCCTTTCTGGGTGATAGGGTTTCCGTCGTCCCGCTAATAAAATAACCCGTTGCCGAGATGTCGATTCGGCGCATGCACACGCGCTGAATCGTCGAAAGGGGAATAATGACAACGCTAAAAGTGGATCAGCCAGAGTTGAAATCGCTCAACGGTAACTTCAAATCCAACGAAGTAACCATTCCGAAGAAGGCGGACGATTATGTGAGGACGAACGCTCCCGGACTCAAAGGTCCCGCTTTCTTCTTTTACAAGGAATATGTCGAGGCTACCGGGGGAATACTCGAAAGCGTTCACAAGGCCATAACCAATACCGGAGTCGTCTTGGCGGGCATCAATCAGGCGGTCACGGACGCCGTGAACTACTACGAGACGACGGACCATGACACCGCCACCGCCTTTGACCAAGGACTCAAGGAGCACTGATGACCCAATCAAGCGCCGAGCTGGCGAAGTCTCCACAGCAGGGGACGTTCCCCGATTACGCTCAAACACTCTCGTTCAACTTCCTTGACCTTCTCAGCCCGTCTTTCTGGATACAGAAAGCCATGAAACTGGCAGGCATGCCCGACCCGGTCGACTACATACTCAAACCGTTCACGGGCGATTACAAAGCCGTCTACAAACACGGCGACACTTTTTCGAACGTCGGAAATGCCTACGTCGCTTTGGCCGACGAAACGAAGAACCGCAGCGAATCCATGACGATGCCGGGCATTTGGGAAGGAAACGCAGCCGATAACTTCTCGACCAAACTATCCGAGACGGTAAATGAGCTGAGAAGCCTTGGTCAAGCCTTACAGGACTTGGGCAATTCTTACAAAGAATCATCAGATCACATTTACGGCCAATATCTCATACTTCATGAGATAGTTAACTTCATTTTCGACCTTATCTGCGACATCGTGGCCTCACTTGTCATTCCAAGCCAATGGTTTGCTGCCGCCAAAAAAGCGCTCGAAGGCTACCCGCGCATCAATCGGCTCATCACCTTCGTGACGAAAGATGTGCCTGCATTCATGAAGGCCATCAAAACGATGCTTTCGAAGGGAAAGAATCTTCTAACTCAGACTAAGTTTGGAGGCGTCATCAAAACGCTTGACAAACTGGAAGAGGGCACGAAGATGGTCAAGGGAGCCAAGATTGGCACTATCCCGATCATTAAAAAAGGCGACAAGGTTGTCAGCAAATGGGATATCACCGTGGGCACACTATGGAAGGCAAACGTTAAAATGCCCGTCGCTGCCGCAATGTACGGCTCAAGGGAAGAGAAAATTCCAACAGGCGGTGAGAAAATCCAAAATACTTTCCAAAACGACGTTTCGCGCCTGCCTCCGCCGACAGTCGGGCGCCCGGGAACCTCTTCCAGCTCAAACAACCCCTACGCATACGCCGCGATTCCGAACTTCGGCCTGCCGGGGCAAGCTGAAGGCGGGAACGTGACTATTCTGCCGCAGTGAATGCGTAGACGAACGCGATAACCTATTGAAGGAGCGCGATGTCTTCAAATGACGACCTTCTCAAGCAATACCTTCCCTCACGTCCGCCTTCTTTCACCGGGGGTTTCCTCACGAAAGGAGGAAACGATCATCCCGACCGGCGAAAATCCCTCGAGAAGTTCGTGGAAACCACCGACGATGATTCTCTCCGCAAGAAGGCCCAAGAGATGCTGGACGGAAAGCGCTCCACCTTCGAGCTATTCCGCGACCCGGATTTCGGCGCTATCATCGCCAAGGGGCTCGAACGCGCTCAAGAGTTTATGGACCGGGAGGGGATAGACGTCAGCGACCCTCAAACCCATCCGAGCGCCGAGCAATGGGAAGAGTACGAAGCGACATACGGAACTTCGAGCGAAGGTGAGGATCCTCGAAGCGATCACGACGACCAAGGCAATCACGGCGACCAACGAAGCGGTCACCGCGATGACCAGGAGGATCGTGCGAAGAGGGCGCTCACCCGGCGCAACTCCGACTCGGCCGAGTCAGCCGACCCGTCCGATATGCGGCGGGCCACGCGTTCGCTTTCCTTCGGAAGCAACGGGTCTCCTAGCTTCGGGAGCAACGATCCTCGCAACGAAAGATGACCATTCATGGCAAAGGGTGTCAAATGCGCGCATAGTACGCGCATTTGACACCCTTTCTTTCGGCTCGCCCTCTCTTTCTTGTTGTAGCTATGTCCACATGCCGACCGGCTCCCGCCTTATATACGGCATGCCTCTGCTATGAACATCACGATATCAGTGGTCATCGATGAGATATTTCCGCATAAATTCGGTCTCTTTTGCTTAGCTGACTATAGGAGCAACTCCCCAAAGCGAGGGTTTGGAAGAAAACTACTCTAGCTTCGCATGCGAAACGATATCGCTTGCGAGAAACCGAGACATGCAGGTAACTTGGAGAAACATAGCCAAAGGCCGAAGGCCCGGCCTTTGGCTTGTACCCCAAAATATGGGCATCGTTTCGGTTGGTCGCCGCAGGCCGCACGCCGAAGCCAATTGCCTTCCACATAACCAGCATTCACGCAATGCCGGTGCCATGCACATAGTTTCACTGTATAAACGCATCCGAGAGCGTCCAGCGCTTTCGGGGTGAAGGTAGGTTCATTTTGAGTAAACGTATAATCCCACGCACAATCGCCGCGGTTGCGCTCGTCATGACGGTTCCGGTTGCCGTTTCTCATGCTGACAGCCATTCCGACAACAACTCGACCGCACGCTCCTCGAATTCGTCGACGCATTCGAGTAGTTCAACCACATCGGACATCATGAGTGTCACGGCGCCCGTCAGCAAAGCCGACGGGACTAAAGTCGTCACCGCCCGCAGTGCCCCGGTTCAAGCGCGCAAGGCCGCTCTCGCCAAAAGCAACACGCCTCAAAAAAGCGTGAAACTGCAACAAACGAATGCCTACAAGTCGGTCGAACAGTATTGGACCCCCGAACGCCTTTCGCACGCCAAACCGGCACCATTCCAGTCCAAGATGTCGAAAACCTCGATGCAGAAGGCAACCGCCAAAGCCAGCAAGCTCCTCAAAAACGACGTGACGCGCACCAGCGACAAGGTTTCAAAAGCCAACGGAAAGGTCTTCTTCCGCGGAGCTGACGGCGGCGACTACGCATGCTCAGGCTCCGTAGTCAACAGTTCTTCGAAGAGAATTGTGGTCACAGCAGGGCACTGCGTCCACGGCGGCAAGGGCTCTGCATGGCACACCAACTGGGTGTTCGTTCCCAACTACAGCAACGACAACAAACCCCAGGGCACCTTCCATGCTCAGTATCTCCACACTCTTCACGATTGGGCCGTGAACGGAGAGAACGGAAAGGGCTTCAACTCCGACGTCGGCTTCGTAACGACGATGGACAACGAACAGGGCAAGCACGTTGCGGATGTCGTCGGCGGTGGACACAAGCTCGTGACCGCCAAGAACGCGCAGTTCAACGCCACTGTCTTCGGATATCCCGGCAACATCAACAACGGGCAAAACCAGCAGATCTGCAACACGAATACCATCAAGAATCCATTGGAGGGGTTCGACTTCTACCGCGTTAACGGATGCAACTTCGGTGGCGGAGCCTCCGGCGGACCGTGGATCGCGAACTTCAACAACAAGACCGGTACAGGAGAAATCCGCTCGGTCACGTCCTTCGGCCCCCCGGACAACCCGTCGTTCATCGCCGGACCCCACTTCGACAAGCGAGTCAAGAACCTGTTCGAGACCGCCAACAACGATAAGTAGTCGCAAATGAAGAACGTAGGTTTCCGACGTCGCAGCTTGGCGATCCTCTCCGTTATTACGGCACTCGCAGTGTCGGGATGCTCGAAGGATTCTTCAGAGGAGACTTCGGCAAAACCTTCGTCCTCGGCAAGCGTGGAGAGCTCGCAAAGCGCCATCGACAACGGCTCGTCAAGCAGTGGAGACACCCACGGCGATTCTTCGAGCGATACACCCTCGTCAGACGGCAATGCGTCTCGCACCGATCTGAAAAACGAGCAGATTGTCGAATGGACCAGATCCGAGCAGATCTCTCCCAATCAGTTGAAGCTCTACTTCAGCTCGGGAACTGAGAAATGTTACGGCGCTCGCGCAGTGGTGAAAGAATCGGACACTTCTGTGGAAGTCGCAACCATTGTGGGCAGGCTGCCTAACGCTTCCACGAACTGCAGTCTCATAGGACGAGAGGCATCCGTAATCGTCAAGACGGAAAAGCCCATTGGCGAACGCAAGGTCGATCATCTCAAGAATGTAGATCTACACTGAATCGCCATACTTGGATCACTTGAATCATTCGAGGCGAAACGCAGATCCACTTTGATCGAATTCGCCAGACAAAGGGTGGTGTCACACGGGAAGACTTGTGTGACACCACCCTTTGTGCCCCGTCTTTTGCGTTTGTGGCCTTCTTTACTGGTGCGGCAGCGTGTACGGCACGGCATCACTCCGTTTGCGCCGCACTTTCTTTGCCAACGTTGCCCTGCCTTTCGCGGAGGAACAAACATTTCGAAAATTCCGAGCGAATGCGCAGTAGTTGTCTTGTGCGTGCATTTTTGATTAACAACTAATCCCTAAGGAGTTTGTTTGTTTTCTTTAGTTTCTAATTAAGGGCAACAAGACCCTCTCGCTGAGAAAATTTCACTTTATCTCTCAACCACATAAGACTATTATTTAACTTATACGTCAACGTAAAAGTAAGTTTTTTAGAATCTACCAAAATCGGTTGACACATCCACCTTTCACTAATACGGTCGAATGTACAGACGTTTTCCTTTGGCTATGGGCAGCCTGGGCACAGAAGCCGAGTAAACGTTTGGGTAGAAACACACCTTCACGCAACGACACTCGGTTTGCTTTCAGCACACCGAGGAAAGTAGGCAACTTTGACAAAGCAACGTATATTCACGAGCACGATTGCCGCGATTGCGCTTGCCATGTCGGTCTCAACCACTGCAGCTTATGCAGATAGTGGTTCCAGGAATAATTCCGACACAAGCTCCTCGACGCACGGGAGTTATACGCGCACGTCCACATCCTATTCACGTTCCATCACCGTAACGGCTCCTGTCACGAGCGCTGATGGCACGAAGATCGTCACGGCTCATAAGGTTTCGGTCAAAGCGCGCAAGACCGCTCTCGCACAGGCAGACAATCCCAAAATGCGAGCCAAACAAAGGCAAACGCGAGCGTACAAGGCAGTGCAGCGGTACTGGACTGCCAAACGCATGAAAAATGCAAAACCCGCACCTCCTTTGACAAAAAAGCAAAAGGACAAGATGGCTTCCGCCGTGGAAAAGGCGAAAGAGTCTGTGGGCGTGTCAACTAATGCCAACAAAGAGCAGAGCGGAAAGCCGTCTCCCAATGGGAAGGTATTCTTACACAGCGCCACGCGCGGCGACTACGTCTGCTCCGGCTCGGCCGTCGACGGCCCCACGAAGTGGGTAGTGATTACCGCGGCTCATTGCGTTCACGATGGACGGGGAGGCGATTATGTTTCGAACTGGAAGTTCGTCCCCAACTACGACAAAGGTAATTATCCTTACGGATCCTTCTTCGCTAAGTACATGATCGTGCCCGAAGATTACAAACAGAAGCAGAGCGTCGATTCCGACATTGCTTTTGTGACAACTCAAGACAACGAGAAAGGCCAGCGCCTCGTCGATACCGTGGGCGGGCACAAGCTCGTGGCCCACGAGGAGGGAAAGTTCCAAGCCACGGTTATCGGTTATCCCTCGAACCTTGCTGACGGTGAAACCATACAAAAATGCAAGGTCACAGCCGAGCCGGTCAACTACATGGACCCCCAAAAGCAGACCTTCCATCAAGTCCGCGGATGCCAGTTCGGCGGAGGATCGTCCGGAGGTCCTTGGTTGGAGAATTACAATGAAAGCACGGGCGTCGGCGAGGTTCACGGAGTAACCAGCTACGGGCCGCCGAACCTTCATAAAGGAGATTACTCCTATGTGGGATCGGTTCCTTTCGACAAACGGATTACCGATCTGTTCAACCAAGCCAATAACCAGGGTTAGTCTGCCATGAGCCGACAACGCCGAAGGTAACGGTCTCGAACGATCGGAGCCGAGTTTCCATCCACACATTGGGAACTCACTGCATGTGAAGCGGTGCCTCACACCACGCACCTGGTCGTGAGGCACCGCTTCACACGTGTTATTCAAAGCGAATACTCGCTCCACGGGTGACTCTGAACGCGGCCTTCACCGTGGCAGATATCGAACAGACGACCATTACAAGACAAAGAGCCAGAACAGCATAGAAACCACTCGATGGCCATCCCACGCTTCGCTTGCCTTCCGATACGCCGAATACTACGGCCCATGCCGTTAATGCACCCATCGCGAGGCAGGCAAAGAAGACCCCAATAACCGGGACGATCGCCTCCATCGAAACGATTTCGCGCAAAGCCCCCCGAGGCATGCCGGTCAAACGCATGAGACCGAATACTCGGCGTCGTTGGATAACCGACGAGATCGTCGAAACCGCTAGCGAGACCGCCGAAAGCGCCGCGGCAATCGTAATCCCGATATAGGCAATCGTCGCGAATTGGTTCTCCGGTGCAAGTGCGTCACCTGCGGCCATGTCAACTCGCGTTGCCGGGGCCGAACTCAAGGCAAGATTGCTGGACATCATCTCGGTGCGAACGCGTTCGACCGTCGCAGATTTGCCATCGGTGCGAACCATAATGACACGAGCCTCCGAGTCGCCAGTCTGGCCACGGGCCACCTGTTTCACGTCGAGCGGATCGTCGAGAAGCACCGCGCCTATATTCAAGGAGACGTACTTGGAATTCTCCGCGTCGGACTTGGATTTTCCGCGGCCGGCGATCCCCAGGGCACGGGCTTGCGAGAAGGGAAGAATAATTTTCCTGGCTCCCGTTTGCTGCCCGCCCTTTTGCCGAGTGCTTTGCCGGTCATCCGCTTGCCCAGCGTCCGTCGCCTTGGAATTGCCCCCGACGCTTGCCCGCTGATCGGTGCTTTCGAACCCACCGACCGCTACGGTTTGGACTCCGCTGATTCTCGCAAGTTCACGGCGCATGGATTCGATGGACCGATCATCGGCTTTTCCTGCGAAGGCCGTGACAATAGACGTTGGCAGATGATTGGGATCCTCGTTCACGGTTCTCAAACCAGCCACGGAAGTGATGCCGATTGCGAAAACCGTAACCATAAAGATGGCCACCACCATGCCTGAAACAGTGCGGAATGAAACTTTCGGGAAGCGGGCGATCCTGTTGAAGGCTATAACCGTCGACGCTCTGCGCGCTCGGCGCATCCCGATGCGAGCCATCTGACGAGTAATGAAGGGCCCGGCGATGACGAGGCCGACGGAGGTCAAGAGAAAGCCCCCGGTCAAAAGCATAGGGAGGAGATTCGATCCCGCACGCGACGTCACGACCGACACGAGGCACACAAGGCCGAGGAGCAGCGGGACCACTGCCACTGCTCGGGGCGGGCGTTCGGCTTTTTCACGAGATTGCCCGAGGGGGCCGACGTCGGCACGCATCGTCCGCCACCACGCGACGAAGGACCCGAGAGAGACCGTTAGAGCGGCAGTTCCGGCAATCGCGCCTGGGGAAAGGAGGAGATCGCTCCGATAGAAGCTGCCGGAACCCACTTTTATCCGCGCAAACATGGGAATGCACGCGTAGTACAAACAGATTCCAAGCAGTGTGCCTGCACCGGAGACCACGGCGATTTCTCCCGCCGCAATGGATGCGACCCGCCGCGGCGTCGCTCCAATGAGGCGCAGAGCGGCGAAACGTTCAGCTCGTTGGGCCGATCCCAGATCCGTGACGATAGCGATGAGGAGCAGCACGGGGATGAGGGTCGCAAGAGCCCCGATGAATGCGATCAGCCGGTACGCGCTACTTGCGTAATCGACTCCCGCAAAGTCGGTGACAATCTTGGCTTCCATTCCCGATGCCGCAAGTTTGGACGTGGTCATACCGACAACCGCGACGATCGCGTCAGGGCTTTCGAGTCCCGCCTTCGAGATTGTCCCGATCACGCGTCCGTAACGCCCGGCAAGCTCATCGGGGGAGGCATCGATTAGTTCTTTGAGGCGCGGTGAGACAACGGCTTGGCCGGGGCCGGGCGGTGTGCCCACACCCGGGATCGTCAATCCCGATTCCTTGACGCCGGCGACATAGAGAACCGAGTACTGGTTCTGCCGATAGTGATCGTTCATCACCGCCGCGGCTGCTCGCCCGGGCCCGAGGGAGCTTTTCTCCGTCAGCTCCATATTCGACTTGGCGACGGCGCCCGTGGCAGCTCTCTCGCTGCGCGGTCCGAATCCCTGATATGCGCCCACAAGAGTAAGCAAAAGAGCGACTCCCACGGCAATGCCCACAGCCATGCCCGCCAATCGAAGGCGCCCCCCGCGATTTCCCGCAGCAACAAGCTTGAGAAGGGCGATATTGCCACCGCGCTTAGCCACGCGCTCCTCCCGCGTTTCAGATTTTCTTGTGGGAGCCTCCCGCTCCGTTTCATTGCCTCGGCCCCCGCGGCCCATTGGATTCACTGACTCGTCGCTACCCGGCATGTCCATCACCGCCCCTGAAGCTAACGACGCCGTCACGAACGATCACTTCACGGTCGGCATACGAGGCTATGCGGGGATCATGGGTGACGATCACCATCGTCCTCCTCCTGGAACGAACAAGTTCGAGGAGTGAATCCATCGTCTTTTCGGCCGCGAGGGTATCGAGAGATCCTGTTGGTTCGTCGGCGAAGAGAACGGCCGGTTCAGAAATGAGGGCTCGAGCGACGGCCACCCGCTGGGCCTGGCCGCCAGAAAGCTCGCCTGGCCTCTTCTCGCCATGATCCGCCAAGCCTAGCTCAGCCAATGCGTCACGCGCCCTGGCAAGGGCTTTCTTTCGCGACCATCCGCTCAAAAGCAGTGGGATTGTCACATTGTCGACAGCCGAAAGGTCGGGAAGGAGCTGGCCGAACTGAAAGACGAATCCGAACGATCGCAGCCGCAATCGCGACCTTTCAACTTCGTTCAAATCGGCGATATTCGCTCCCTCGTAGTCGACGACTCCCTCGTCCGGCGGGAAGACACCGGCCATCACGTGCAGAAGCGTGGATTTTCCCGAGCCCGACGGCCCCATAATGGCCAAGACTTCGCCGCGGCCGACATCAAGGTCGACGCCACGCAAAGCCTGGGTCTGCCCAAAAGATTGCCGCACACCTCGTATCCGAAAGGCGAGGCTCTCTTCTGCCTCCGGAACGTCGCCACTCACGACCGCACCTCCTTTCGCAGCTCGCCCAAGCGAGAAGCCGTGAGATCGATCCACCGAAGATCGGCCTCGATATGGAAAATGGCGTGATCAGCCAAAAGAACGTCTGCGAGATCCCCCTCTCGCTTGATCTTCCTCAGTTCCCTCATGCGTTCCACACGCTCCGCACGCTGGAGGTCAAGCAGCTTTTCGGCGTCGTCATCAAGCATCAACGCGATGATCGTCTTGGCGAAGAGATTCGACCGCAACTGATCCATAGGGGTGTCGGGGGTCGCAAGCCACCGGGCAACCCGGTCACGACCTTCCGGCGTTATCTCGTAGCGCTTGCGTTCGGGGCCGAAACCCGTTTCCGCTCCGACGACGGAGATCAGGCCATCACGCACGAGCCGCGCCAAAGTGGCGTATACCTGCCCAAAAGCCAAAGGCTTGCTCGAACCGAACCACCGGTCGTAATGGTGCTTGAGGTCATATCCATACCCCGAGTCGACGCCCAGCAAGCCGAGCAAGGTCAATGATGTGTCCATACTTCAACTATACATCACGTGTATACTCGGAGTGAATACAGAATCGATTGAAACGGCATTTTACTCACGGCTTCATCTTCCTTCACCGACCCCATGGGCGTAGAGTTAGGTCAACCTAACTACCAAATGGCAGGCCGGTGCGCTGAAAGACGAAAAACGGCGCGCTTCACGCACAGGCCGAAAGGGAAACGATCGAGATGACCGTATGGGAGCTCATCAAACCCGCAAGAAGAGCGATGTTCACATCCGCCGCCCTGACGGGACTTGGCGCTGTTTTTTCGATTTTGCCCTACGTGGCGCTGACGGAAATCGCCGCGGGCCTCCTGGAGGGCGCCTCCGGCTCAACGCTTTGGCGCTGGGCGATAACGGGCATCCTGGGAATCGCCCTGGGCAGCTTTCTCTACAGCGCGGGGCTCGGCCTGACCCACGTGGCCGAAGCCGATCTGCGCTACGATCTGCGACGTCGGCTCGTGACCACACTCGGACGCATCCCACTCGGAGCCGTCGATCAGACGTCTTCGGGGAAGATACGCAAAATCGTTGCCGACGACACCGGCTCCATCCACACCCTTGTCGCTCATCTCGCGGGGGATGCGACAACCACCCTCATCGCCTTCCTCGCCGGCTTCGGCTACCTCGTATGGGTCGATTGGCGGATGAGCGCGATCCTTCTGGCCATCTGGGCCATCGTCCTCATGCTTGTCATGAGGCTGACCTTCCACGGACTTGACAATCTGACTGAAGGTTTCTCCGAGGCGCAGGCACGCCTTTCCGCAGCCACCGTCGAAATGGTCGAAGGCATCAAGGAAATCAAGAATTTTCAGGGCGCCGACGCCGTGCACACTCGCTTCTCCAAAGCCCGCGACCATTTTTCCAAGCTTTCCTACGACTGGACGGCGGCCTCCGGCAGGGGCATCGCGTTCATTGGTTCCTTCTTCCAGCCCGCGGTCATCTTCGCCACCGTCGCGCCAATTGCCATATGGTTTGTCGACGCAGGGTGGATCGACGCGGCCCACACCCTTCCCTTTTTCATGGTCGGCCTGGGAATGCCCGCGGGACTTATCCAGCTCATTCAGCTGATGGAACACCTTTACGAAGCGCGGCAAGCCGCCACCGACACCGCGGCCATCCTTTCGATCCCGCCAATGCCCGAAGGCGGCGACATCACGCCCGACGTCAACGATGACTATTCGGAAGATGACAGCTCCGTCGCCAGCGATCCGGAAGGCGCTGAGCCGGAAGCCGATGCCCGACCTGACACAGGCCATCGCGAGAGGCGAGGAAGCAAACAGCTTGAACCCGAGGCTCAAGAACCCGACGGGCCAGAACTCAGGGAGGCTCGTGAACTCGACGGGCCTGAGCGTAAGGTCCGAGAATCTGACAGATCAGAACTTGGGGAGGTCCGTGAACCCGACGGACCTGAACGCAATGCAGGGGCATCGATCGAGCTGACCGATGTCGTTTTCGGGTACGACCCTGAAACTCCCATCATTCGTGGGGTCTCCTTTAGTGCTCAACCGGGCTCGGTGACGGCGCTCGTCGGCCCTTCCGGTGGCGGAAAAACAACACTGGCCAGGCTCATCGCCCGCTTTTACGATGTGGACGCCGGTAGTGTCGCAATCAACGGGAGGGATGTGAGGGATGCCAGTTTCGAGTGGTTGCTTTCGCGCGTGGCAATCGTGCTCCAAGACATTGCGCTCGCACACGACACCGTTGCGAACAACATCGCCCTCGGCAAGCCGGGCGCGACTCGTGCGCAGATCGAGGACGCCGCCCGCACCGCCCAGATCCACGAACGCATCCTGAGGCTTCCATACGGATACGAAACCATCATCGGCGAGGAGGGTGGATTCCTTTCAGGGGGCGAGCGCCAGCGGTTAACGATTGCCCGAGCCTCTATCCAAGATGCACCGATACTGATCCTCGACGAAGCGACGGCGCAATCCGATCCGCGATCTGAGCGCGACATACACAAGGCGCTCACCAAGCTTTCCAACGGCCGAACCGTCATCGTCATAGCTCACAGACTGGCAACGATCACCAAGGCCGACGCCGTTCTGGTGGTCGCGGACGGAAAGATCGCCGAGCGCGGGAAGCACGAGGAGCTTGTGTCCGCCGGCGGCATCTACGCGAATATGTGGAAACACGTGGCCGGAGCCACGGAAACGACAAAGAATTTCGACGTCGACAGTGAGGACAACTGACATGTGGAGTCTTATGGCGCGTCTGGTCGGAGTCAAGGAACTGCGCAAACTCACGCTCATATTCGTGATTTCGGCGGTAGCTCAAGGCCTAACCTTAACCCTCATGATCCCGTTCCTGCGTTCTTTTCTGGGAAACCGTGAGGGACTAAGCACATGGCTCATAGCGATTCTGCTCGCCGGATTCGCGACTCTCGCTCTCGGAACATACGGAATGATCGCCTCGTACAAAATCAGTGTTTACGAGGTTTGCGACACCCTCATCCGGCGGATAGCCGACAGGGTGTTGAAACTTCCTTTAGGGTGGTTTGACGCAGCTACCGAAGCTGCCGTCGCATCGGCCGTTTCACGTGAAATCAACACGCTTTCGCACGTCGCCTCGATCGTCATACCGGCCTTGTGCAACGCCTTCGTCGTTCCCGCCGTCATGACGATATCCATATTCTTCGTCGATTGGAAGCTTGCGCTCATTCTCATTTTGACGATCGGCCCACTCACGTGGGTGTGGAAACTCATGAAGCGCGTATCCAACGAATCACACGAGGCATCCACACGAGCCGGGGTTAAAACGGCCGGTCGCCTCATCGAATTCGCCCGGCTCCAGCCAGTTCTCAGGGCAACGGGCGTTGCCTCCCGCGGGTGGGAACCGCTCGAACGAGAACTCGGGGAAGAAAACGAAACGATTCATCATGCACTGAGAGTCGTTGGCCGCCCAGCGATGCTCTTCACCCTGGTGGTGCAGGCTGCTTTCTCGCTCGTCCTCGCCATCGGCCTCTCCTCCGTTCTGGGTGGCGGCCTGGATGCCATTGGATATCTGGCCATCATGACCGTGTGCGCACGAATGGTTACCCCACTTTCGGTGTCCATTCTCTACAGCGATGAGGTACACAATTCGGAAGTCGCCCTCCGGGCCGTCGCGCGCATCGTCGAGAGCCAGCCTCTTCCCGAACCGACGGCAGAGGAGGCGGTCACGGCGCCGCCATCGAGAGATATCGAATTCGCCGATGTGACATTCGGATACGAGCCCCACCGTCCTGTGGTCGAGGCGATCAATCTTCGTGTGGGCTCCGGCAAGATTACTGCCCTTGTCGGCCCCTCCGGCGCTGGAAAGTCGACGCTGCTTCGGCTCATCGCACGATTCTGGGACGTCGATGGCGGAAGCGTGAGCATTGGTGGGATCGACGTGCGCAAAATTCCCACGGAATCGCTTATGTCGATGATGTCGATGGTGTTCCAAGAGGTCTTTCTTTTCGACACGACAATCCGTGAAAATGTGCGAATGGCACGCCCCAATGCAACCGAAGCCGAATTGAATGAGGCCGCGCGGCGCGCCAGGCTCGATCGCGTGATCGAGGCATTGCCTGACGGCTGGGATACGGAAGTAGGCCAGGGCGGGCTTAAGCTCTCCGGCGGCGAGCGCCAGCGGGTATCTATTGCGCGCGCTTTCCTCAAGGACGCACCCATCCTCCTGCTTGACGAAATAACGTCAGCTCTCGACGGGGAAAACGAAGCAGCCATCACCGAGGTCATGCGCGAGCTGGCGCGCGGGCGAACCGTCGTGGTCGTCGCCCACCGGCTGTCGACGATTCGTGACGCTGACCACGTGGCCTTCCTCGAGCCAATGGCTGACGGCGGCGGCCCCGCCCGCATCGTGCAATTCGGCTCCCCTCAAGAGCTGGCCTCCCAGGAAGGACCGTTCACGGACTTTCTGCGAGCAAGCATGCAGCTGTGAACCAGGCGACGAAGCGTTCGCCCCTTTAAAATTGACGCATGGGCGACTCTCAAGCATCTTCAACGAACCGCGATTACACGATCGCTGAACTTTCTGCGCTCGTGACATCAGGCAGACTGCGGCTGCCGCAGTTCCAGCGTTCGTTTCGCTGGGATGCTCAAGACGTCCTCAATCTCTTCGATTCCATACTCCGCGGGTATCCTTTCGGAAGCCTTCTTCTATGGCAACGCGAGGCCGTCGAAGAAAATGTGAAAGTTGGAGCGCTCGAAGTTCAAGCCGGAGCACGCCAAGACGCCCTGTGGGTGGTCGACGGCCAACAGCGCATCACAAGCCTCGTCAACGCCGTCGACCCAAGAGGAATGGCGGACCCTCGGTTCGCGCTCGGCTACTCCCTGAGAGCGAAGAAGGTCGTTCTGCTGAATCGGAACGAAGGTTCATCCGTGATCCCGCTTCCTGACCTCTTCGATTTCGCACGGGCACTCGAATGGTTGAGGAACAACCCCGACGTGTCGAATGCAGCTGAGAACATCCAGGAGGTCGCCGCCAGGCTCAACAGACTTTCCATTCCCGCCATCATCATGGAAGAAGCGAATGAAGGGACTCTACGAGAAATCTTCGACAGGATAAACTCCCGTGGCAAGCGGCTCAATCCCGCGGAGATCTTTGACGCCATCCACGGCGGACCCGACCGTGGGCTCACTACCTCAGGGATCGCAATGCACGTAAACGAGCAGACTCGTTTCGGCAGGCTAGACGACAAAGTGGTGGTGCAAGCCCTGCTCGTCCGCAGGCACCCAGATATCACCCGCGACCTCCATAACGAGTTTTCGCCGTCGCGCCGAAACGTCAGCGCCTTCCCCGAAGAGAACAAAGAGGAGGCTTACAAAGAGACTGAGCGCGCACTGGTATCGGCAATTCGATTCCTCCAGCAGATCGCCGGCGTTCCGCATATGACCTTCCTTCCCTTCCGCTTCCAACTTCTGGTTCTCACCAGATTCTTTGCACTGTTCCCGGAACCACATGATCGCAATCTCGAGCTCATCAGCAGATGGTTCTGGCGAACGAGCGTGGGAGCCGAAACATTAGGCATCAGCGGCTCACAAAGAGATTTGCGCTACATGGCGAAGCTCATCGTGCCAGGCAAGGAGTCCAGCTCAGTTCAGCGGCTCATCAAAGCCGCTGAACTGACAATAAAACCGGAAAGCGACTTCACCAACCTTCTCGATCTGACAACGTTCCGCACGGATCGGGCGAATTCAAAAGTCGTCCTCGCAGCCTTGTGGAACAAGCATCCAGTGGACGTTCGAACGAACTCTGCCATGACGCCGGACCAGCTTGCCGATCAGCTCGAAAACGACTCCACGCCGCAAGCCGTGACGATCAAGCTTGCGCCAGATTCCGTAGAAAACGCGGGATCGGCGGCGAACCGGCTCATTTCTTTCGTCGACCGGCAAGAGTTCATCGCGAGCGTAAGTGCAGAAACCGACCTCGCCTCGCTTCTTCTCGACAAAAAGATGCTGAGCGCTCTTCAAGAGAATCGCCACGGGGATTTTCTCGGAATGAGATCTGGGGTTCTTCGGCGTTACCTCAACGATTTTCTAGACGCACGCACCGCCTACGGGCAAGAGGATCGACCGCCTTTGGAGGACTTCATCTTCGACGACGGTGATCCGGCCGTTGACACGGGGCCACTGTCATGAACAGCGGATCCTCGGCCTATGCCGTACTACTCCATGGTGAACACGTAGGGATCCTTCAGCATCGGGATCGATTCACCAAGTTTGTCTTCGACCAAGATTACTGGAATCGTTCAAAACGACCAGTTCTTGGACAGTGGTTCGAAAATCATCCTCGCAGACAGCCGGGCGCAACGAACCAAGTGCCAGAATGGTTCTCAAACCTTCTGCCAGAGGGGCGTTTACGGGAACTCGTTGCTCGCGAGCAGGGGGTAAGCATTTATAGCGAGATGGCCTTGCTCGGTCGAATCGGCCGAGACCTTCCCGGCGCCGTTGAGGTAGTCCCAGATCCGAACATCGCTGCGAACATCGACGTCGCCGACGTTATTCACATTCGGGACCCCCTGGAATCCACGCCGCGTTTCCCTGTACGAGCCTCGCTGGCGGGTATGACAATGAAATTTTCCGTTTGTCAACGAGGAGATAGGCTCGTCCTACCAGCTCACGGAGAATCAGGGGACGTTATTCTGAAGACACCTGACGGGCACTATCCGAATCTTCCCGTCAACGAGTTCGCTGTTATGAAACTGGCCGGAAGCATCGGCATTGAAGTACCCGATGTGAAGCTATATCGCCGTGATCAGATCGACGATCTCGGAGATGGTGCTTGGGTCTCTGATGAGGAGGTTGCCTACACCATTCGGCGCTTTGACCGTGCCGACAACGGCCGAATTCACATTGAGGATTTTGCCCAGGTTTTAGGACGTTTCGGAATGGGCGAAAGCAAGTACAAATCGAATGTCGAAACCGTCGCGGGCCTGGCTTTTCGGGGATACGACCATGATTCTCTCCAGGAGACGATCCGTCGAATCGTCTTCAATCTCCTCGTCGGCAACGGTGACGCACATTTAAAGAACTGGTCGTTGATCTATCCCGATCGGAAGACGGCAAAACTCTCTCCCGCCTATGATCTTGTTTCCACCGCCGCTTACCCCAATCACGCCGAACTTGGCCTTCCCTTTTTCGGCGATGAACGCCTAGAACGGATTTCTCGAAGCCATTTCAAGCGACTTCAAGAGAAATTGCAGGTCGGACCCGCGGACGTTCTCGATATTCTCGACGCCACGCTCGAGAAC
The DNA here is from genome assembly GCA_963531075.1 of uncultured Actinomycetaceae bacterium. Taxonomy (GTDB): domain Bacteria; phylum Actinomycetota; class Actinomycetes; order Actinomycetales; family Actinomycetaceae; genus Peptidiphaga. The sequence continues at coordinate 17,943 of CAUSGP010000003.1, forward strand.
TTCTTCGGCGTTTGGCCCAGCATGCATGATGAAATGCCAGCCGACGTCGCCTGTTGGATTGACGAGCATGCGCCCCATACTCGCACTCAGCTAACCAGTTAACCGGCTGATTCTTAGCCCTCTCAGGTATTCCACACCGGAAGTGATCCAATCCGATGCCACACCCACTTACGAGTGCATATATGATCGCACGGAGCAATCAGAATACAGCGAAACGCCCCACCGCCGAGAAGTCGAAATGACTCGGACGGGCAGGGCGTTTTCGCTAGTCGACTGACGCTTTCGCTGGTCGGCTACTTCTTTTTCTCCTTCTTTTCAGCTACGACCTCAATCGCGATATTAGCGACGACGTCGTCGTGAAGCTTCGCCGCAGCCTTATAGGACCCGGTCGACTTGATGGGAGAAGTAACGGTGATCGTGCGGCGATCGACCTTCTTGCCCGTTGCCGCAAGGGCGGCTTCCGCGATTTCCGCGTTTGTCACGGCGCCGAACAGGCGTCCGTTGTCTCCCGCGGCTTTCGTGATCGTCAGTACGTTGGCCTCCAGCGCCTCTTGGATCGCGTTTGCCTCTTCGAGAGATTCGATGGCACGGCGGCGGCGAGCCTCAGCGATCTGATCGATCTGCCTTTGGCCGCCCTTCGTCCAACGCACAGCATAGCCGCGGGGAATGAGATAGTTGCGGCCATAGCCGTCCTTGACCGTGACAACGTCCCCGGCCATGCCAAGGCGGTCAACGTCGTGGGTGAGGATGATCTTCATATGCTCACCCTTCCTCAGCGAGCCGAGCTCGAGTAGGGAAGCAGTGCCATTTCGCGCGCATTCTTCACGGCGCGAGCGATCTTGCGCTGCTCCTGAACGGTGACACCTGTGACGCGGCGGGCGCGAATCTTGCCCCGGTCCGAAATGAACTTGCGCAGCGTGGCGGTGTCCTTGTAATCGATGTTGTCGATTTTGGCCGATTTCAAAGGATTGGCCTTTTTCTTTGGTTTGCGAAGAACCGGCTTCGCCATAGTCATGCTCCTTCAGTTGCGGTGGCCGAAACCACCAGGCGGCTAGCATGCCGCCAAGAAAGTCGAATTGCGAATCAGAACGGGGGGTTATCGTCGAAAGCGGAACCACCCTGCGGGCCGCTGCTCCACGGGTCGTACGCGGAACCCCCTTGGGGCGCGTCGTACGAGGCGCGTCCGCCACCGTAGCCGCCTCCGCCCTGGTAGCTGTTGCCGCCACCGAAGTTTCCGCCTCCTGAACCGCCGCCCGTAACCTTCGTCACTTGAGCTCGCGCATAGCGCAACGATGGACCAATCTCGTCGACCTGCATCTCGAGGCTCGTGCGCTGCTGCCCGTTGTACTCGTAACTGCGGACGGTCAACCGGCCGGTGACAAGCACCCGCATGCCCTTGGCCAGCGATTCGGCGACATTCTCGCCATATTCGCGCCACACAGAACAGCGAATGAACATCGCTTCGCCATCTTCCCATTGCTGAGTTTGACGGTTGAGCGTACGCGGGGTCGACGCGACGGTGAAAGACGCGACGGGCGTACCCGAACTCACGTATCGGAGTTCTGGATCGCCGGTCAAATTCCCGACGATGGTTATGATCGGTTCGCCTGCCATGTTTCTCCTTCGGTGTACGGGCCTCAGGCCTCGGCGCGCAGCAGCTTCGTGCGAAGAATGGCCTCGTTCAGGCCAAGCTGACGATCAAGCTCCTGAGCGGTTTCCGGCGTCGCCTTCATGTCGACGACGACGTAGATGCCTTCGGAGCGCTTGTTGATGTCGTAGGCAAGGCGACGCTTGCCCCAAATGTCGACCTTCTCCAGAGTGCCGCCCTCATTGGGGACGACCTGAAGCAGCTTGTCGACGAAAGTAGAGATATTGCGTTCGTCGACGGTCGGATCGATGATGATCATCATCTCGTAATCACGCATGCTGTTCCCACCTCCTCTGGTCTGTACGGCCATGGTCTTTCCATGGCAGGAGGGATATGCGTTGAGCGCGTCTTGCCGCTGAGCGGCGAAAACACACTAAGTAAACAGTCTACTCGGGTCTGCGGCATCGCGCCATCGGCGCCGCCCGGCGCGTATGGATAGAGCGGCGGCGCCAGCGCCGTGGAATATGCCGATGAAAAGCACGGACCAACGCTGTGGATAGAGCGGCGTGCCTCACCCACCGCGGGAGCGAGAGTCCCTGGCACCCGGGTGACCGTGGCCGCCCGGATTTCCGTAACCATAACCACCGCCATTGCCGCCTCTGCCGAATCCGTTGTCCGGAGATCCAGGTGGATAAGGCGGGTAAGGCTGATAAGGATACGTCGGCGTCCTCGACGTCGGAGTCGACGTGGGATCCGTCGGCTCGTGGGAGGGGGACTCCGTACTGTCGTCATCGTCGTCGTCCGAGGGCGTCACGCTCGGCTCGGAAGACTCAGAGGTTGGAGTGGGCGTGGCCGATTCCGTCGCCGTCGGCTGGCGCGTAGGAACCGTGGGCTTCACGGTCTTCTTCTTGGTCGGCGTCGCCGCTCCACCTTCCGATCTGCTTGGAATTCGGTCGGGCTTCGGGAACTTCTCGATCTCCATGTCGACCGTGGCCTTCTTCATGTACCGAAGCCAAATTTCGGCCGGGAAGGAGCCACCCCCGATGCCGTACGAGTATTTGCCGAAGGGGGTGAGAACCTCTTCTTTGCCATCGGATCCTATTTGATACATATCCACAACAGTGACCATTTGCGGTATGTAACCAATGAACCAAGCGGACCATGGGCCGGAAGACGTGCCGGTCTTTCCCGCGACGGGCCTGCCCAACATTCCCGCGGTAGCGCCGGTTCCATCGCTTTCCGTCACAGCCTGCAAGGCGTAGTTGAGATCCCTGATCGTTGCTTCTTTGAACACACGCTTACCGGATGTGGGGCCCTTGTACTTCGAATGCCCATTCCTATCCTCAACAGAGCGCACGATGTGCGGCTTGGTCGACACCCCTCGATTGGCGAAGGTCGAATAGCTCTTAGCCATGTCGATTGGGCGCGGAGACGCCGAACCCAGGATGTTGGTCAAGTTATCGTCCAAACCTGGCGTCTTGGCCGGCAAACCGGCTTCGACGGAAACCTTTCGGGTGTTCGAAGGCCCAACACTGGCGTTGAGCTGGGCGAAAACCGTGTTGACCGAGTGCTTCGTGGCCGTCACTAGATCGATCCGGCCGCGGTCTTTCCCATCGAAGTTCTGAACCGTCACCGAGCCGTCGTAGAAGGATCGCGGCGTCTTCGAGTCGTAAGTTTTAGAAAGCGAATAGTCCTTTTGGAGCGCGGCGAGCAAACCGAAAGGCTTGAATGTCGAACCCGCTTGAGCGCGGTCCTGAGTAGCCGAGTTGCGTTGCCGCTTGAGGTAGTCCGCACCTCCATACATCGAGTAGATCTCACCGTTGCGCGGATCTACGGAAATGAGGCCGACGTAGTTGTTTTTGGGTCGGCTTTTGGGCAGGCCATCGACGGCGTCGACGGCGGCTTTCTGCTTGTCTTTGTCGATCGATGTCACGATCTTCAAACCGCCCTGATTGAGATCATCAAGGGTGAACTTGTGGCTCGCAAGGAGCTCGTTGCTCACGCCGGCGAGCAGATACCCGTTGGGGCCCTTGAAAGCGGTCGCCTGTTTGCGTTCGATCGTCTTGGGGAACACCTGAGCCTTCCTTTCGGATTTGCTCAAGTACCCTTCACCAACCATTCGGTCGAGGACGCGATTCCACTTTTCCTTCGCTTTGTCAGGATTGACGGCCGGATCATAGATCGTGGGGCCGGGAATAATCCCCACGAGCAAGGCGGACTGCGAAACAGTCAGCTTACTTGCGGGAACGCCGAAATACTTCTGCGAGGCAACCTCGATTCCATACGCGCCACGGCCGAAATAGATGGTGTTGAGATAGTTTTCGAGGATCTGACTCTTGGACTGCTGCTTGTCGATCTTGATGGCCAAAATGGCCTCTTTGATCTTCCCCAAGTAGCCCTTCGTGCTGCCGAGGTAGTAACGCTCCACATACTGCTGGGTCAAGGTTGATCCACCCTGCCTGGGGCCACCCTTGATGTTGTTGACAAAAGCTCGGAAGATCCCCTTGGGGGAAACTCCGTTGTTCGTGTAGAAACTCGAATCCTCCGACGCCACAAGGGCATGCGGCAAATGCTTCGGCAGGTTCTTCAATTTCACCGGTTCGCGTTCGAAATCGGCGAACGTCCCCATTTTCGTCACGCCGTCGGAGTAGTAGACCGTAGTGGTCTGAGCCAAAGCGAAATCGTCCGGTTCGGGAACGTCCGTCGTCGCGTATAGCGCCACGAACGACCCAATGAGCACGGCAAACATCGAAAGAAAAGAAGCAAGGACGATGCGCCAGCTGGGCACCCATCGGTGGATGGGCCCATACCCCTGCCTGGGGTAGTTCCAGCCTCGTTTGCGCTTCGGCTTCGCTTTTTCCTTCTGTTCAGTTTGCTGCGAGTGTTCAGTATCCTTACTGCTTTTGGATCGTTGGACAACGTCGGCAGAGCGCCCCTTCGCCGACGTGCGTGAAGCTGCGTGTGTGTCCTTGTCACCCCGAGCATTTCCGGTATTGGTGGGCATCGGACCTCCCGTGATTCTCTCTCGAAACCAAAACGGTTCCGTGAGACACCCAGTATATAGGGGATCATTATCCTGGTTGTCTTAGATTATCCTGAACGAAGGAATGGCGACGACTCAACGTCTTTCGGAAATCGAGTTCCGCCGTCTTTCGACGAATTGATTCACGTCCCGGATTTTCGCCGCAAACTCAGCTTGAGGCGGTGCGATTCACGACGATCGTCGAGTTCGGCGGACATGAAATCTACGAAATCATCGTCGGCCGGATTCTCGACATCGTAAAAGCCGCTATCATAACGTTTTTTCGCCTCGGATTCGGGAATGACGAACACTTCGAGCCATCTGGTTTGCACGCTCGAATCGATGAGAAGCGCCTTCGCGAAAAGCGTAAGCGGGACGGCGAGGATGGCCCCGAGCGGACCGATCACGACGGTCCAGAAAAGCAGAGAAAGGAATGTGACGGTCGTCGATAAGCCTACGGCGTCACCGGTGATCTTCGGCTGGACGATTCCCTGGATCACGGAGTTGATAATGCAGTAGGCGATCACCACCCACAGAGCGGTAAGCCATCCCGAATCGAGAAGGCCCATGAGCGCGGGCGGCACAAGCCCTACAACGAAGCCGATGTTCGGCACGTAATTGGTGACGAAGCTGAAAATCGCCCACGCCATGGGCATGGGAACGTGGAGAACGGCGAGGACAATTCCGTTGACCACCGCAACGATCGCCCCAAAGATTGAGGAGACGATCCAGTACTGACGGACGCGACCTTCGAAGCCCTCGAGAGCGTCGTGGAAATGCGAGTCATGCTCGCGGACGATCGCCGAACGGAACTTCATCGTCATCGTATCGACGGTAATGAAGAGCATCGACAAGATGATCATTCCTAGCAGGCTTCCCGCCGAGGTGAGATAGTCGAGCACCGTTGTGACGGCGGTGACAACCTTTTCGAAATCAAGGTTGTCGAGGATGTCCTTCGAGAGTTTGCCGGACGAGAAGTTGTACTTTTCAGCCAACTGGACCACGTTGTGGACGAGGCTCTTGAAACTCGAGGAGTATCCGTTGAGAGTCTCCGGCAAATCGATGAGCGACCATACTGTGAGCCCGACCATGCCCAGAAGAATGCCGAACAGGGTCGTCATCGTGAAGATGGCCGACAGCCACGACGGCACCCCTTTGCGTATGAGCCACCTGTGGATCGGACGCATGGTCAGGACCAAGGTGAGAGCGAAAAACGCCGGGCCGAACAGGTTGCTGACTTGGCGCAGCCCGATGCAGCCGAATGTCACGAGGGACAGAACGATGAGCGCCTTCATGCCCGCGGGGAGCGTTCGCCCGTCGGCCTGTTTCGCGCGTTCGGCAAGGACCTTGCGAACAACCGATTCCACAGCTTTGCCCGGCTCGCCGCTTTCTGGCCCAGCATCAACCTCGCCGGCTCCACCCGATGCATCCGACGACGCGTCGACTGCCGGCGAATCCGCGACGCCCTCTGTCGACTGCACGTTAGACGGAACCCCCTGGGAAGCATTCGAGCCTTCTCGGGAATCCTTCGAGGGTTCCCCGTCCAATGACGCCATCTATGTTTCAACCTCCTCGAGATACGCAACTAATCTAGCCTGTCTTCGCAACCTAGTCTGCCCTAGGAGGTGCGCGTCGCGACCGCTAACATGCGAAAACCGGCGCGAATCACACCTCGCCGTAGGTAACGCCGGCTTCCTGCAGCATTTTGGCGGCCTTTGCCCGCGAACGCCCGGCCCGGCCTCGGAGGCGACAATCTGGACCGTCAAAGCCTCTTAACCTGGACCGCCCAAAGACCCTTCCGCATACCCGGCCGGCCCCTTCCAATGTCGCCGCATCCTCACTCGCAGTCCACGGCGCGTGGGCATCTGCCCGATCGAACCTGCGGGCGTCCGCCCAATCGAACCATCGCCCAATAGAAGCCGAAAGTCACGACCCACACGAGCCCGAACAGCACGGTTTGAACGGGGCGAGACCATCCGATGTCGGGAAGCGCGAAGAGGCTTGCTCCCGCCGCAGCACACACGCCCAGGTTGAACAGAAGATCGTATATGGCGAAGGCGCGGCCGCGGTACGCGTCGGATGTATCGGATTGCACGATTGTATCGACGGCAATTTTCGCCCCCTGAACGCCGAAGCCGACGGCGAAGGCGCCCGCCGCCATCGCACCGAACCTCGGCCCGGCAACGAAAAGCGCCTGGCCGACGGAGCCGGCGACCATGCTCGTGACAACCCATCGCCAAGGCACGATCTTTTGATGGGCGAGAGGTGTGAGGACAACGGCAACGAATTGACCCGCCACCATGGCCCCACCAAGGGCCCCGAAGTAGGCGAGGCCGGCATCGGCGTCGGCGGGATCGGCCAGAAGATTCCGCGACACGAGAATGATGGTGATGAATTCCATCTCGTAGACGAATCGATGGAACGCCATCACTGCGAGAGCGAGCCCAGGAGTCCGCCTGCGGACCACGTAGATGACGGCTTCAGCCAATTCGCGAACTGATGAACGCAACGAGGCTGGCGAGCCGGCAGAGAAAGTCGGTTCGGACTCCGTGGGATGCTCGCCCACCGACCTGAGTTCACCGGTCTGTTTCAACGCACTAACCGGTGCAAATTCGTCGGCCGATTCCGGCTTACTGGTCGGCCCAAGCTGATCCGGGCCAAGGAGTCTTGCCGCCCCGGCGGCCCCGGCGTAAAGAATGGCGGCGACGAGCAACGAAGCGATGTTCCGCGAAAATCCTTCAGGCAGGAAAGCGCGAAGAAGAAAACCGATGACGATTCCGATTCCCGTGGCGAAACCACCGACGGTTGGAACCACGGAATTCGCGGCGAGGAGCTCGCGAGCTCCCACAACGGAGGGCAATCCCGCCGAAAGGGCGGCGAGGAGGAAACGGCTGAGACCGAGCATGCACAGCGTCAATGCGTAGACGATCTCGATTCTGGTCGGCCCCCACGTCGCCACGGCCACACACATGCCCACAATGCATCGCATTGCGTTGCCCCACAGAAGAATCTGCCGCCTGCGCCACCTGTCCAGAAGAGGGCCGAATAGCGGACCGACCAGGCTGTAGGGTCCCAACATGACCACAAGAGCGGAGGCGATCCCCGCCGCCGACGTCATGAACTGTGAGCTGAAGAAGAACAAAGAGGCCATTCCAGCTTGGAACATGCCGTCGCCAACCTGGGAGATGAGCCGAACGCCCAAGAGTTTGCGAAAGCCCGAGGATTTCGACAGCGTCGCAAGATCCGCGAGAAGGCTCATGCCGTACCTCTCACGGGACCGTATCGACATTCGCGGATGCGGCGTCTCCGTTCGAGTTTCGGGTGGCCCACCAAGCAAGCAAGCGGCGTTCGGCCTCCTCCTCGCCGAGCGGTCCTTCGTCGAGGCGAAGGTCGAGAAGGTAATTGCGGGCAGCGCCCACCTCCGGCCCCGGCTTGAGCCCCAAGATTTCCATGATGCGCGCGCCGTCTATATCCGGCCGAATCGCGTCAAGGGCCTCCTGTTCGGCTAGTTCCCTGAT
>CAUSGP010000004.1:0-23511 GCA_963531075.1 uncultured Actinomycetaceae bacterium
CGGACGTCGCCGAACCTCCTTCCTTTCCCGGTATCGCCAGGGCATCCGTGTTCTTCATCATGGGAACACTTTTCCGGCCCGTCCTCGGCGGGAGAAGACCCACCGGAATCCGAACGCCGGCCACGATCGCGGCACGAATGCGAGGCCGACTGCATGTGGCTGCCCCCTCCAAGCGCATTCAGACCCCACATGATGCCTACTGTCAGCGCGATCGCGGACACCACCGCACCGACGCACACCCCCAGCGAGACGGTTCGCGCATGTGGTTTGACATCGTCTTCGCCGCCGTTGTCAGCCGCGCAATTCGGCGAGGCGAAAGCGACCGCCTGGCCAAGAGGCACCGATAACCGTTCTCCCCCGACCATCGAATAGTGGGGTACGGTGTCAGGTTGTGCATATCGTTCGTCTTTCGGTGAGTATTCGGAGCCAGTCATGAAATCTCCTTAAGCGCGTGAGCCGGAGTCGCCGACGTCGGTGAACCCTCGGCGCCGTCAACCTTACCCCATCAGATCGTTTTAATCGCATCGAAATCACCATTAATGGTCGCTAAAAGAAGAAAGAGACAAAATAATTTCTTTATTGATACGAAAGCTTGAAAAATGACGTTTTAAGTTACCTTTTTCTTTATTCTTTCCTGACGCGGATCAGAATTTCCTATATGCCCGACGTCGGTGAGGTTCGCGCACCGTCAACGAGCCGAAGTTCCGCACGAAAGACGGTTCAGTCCATAGCCAATCGACCGGGGCCTCAGCAAACGTCTCCGAGACTCCATACGGAAGCCGATTCAGTGCCATACAACCGAGAATTGCAGCCCATTCCGAGCCGAATTTCCGTATGGAAGACGGTTCGACGCTGCGGATTGACATTCGCTCGGCCGCCGCAGATTGACATTCATTCGACCGTCACTGGCTGATTGACTTTGTAAAAAATCATCGCCTTGGCGCGGTTCTTACCCTCGGTTCCTTGGCTCGCCTTTCCGCTGCTGGCATCATCCGTCCCACTACGGCTCGTCCCCGCGCTTTCATCCTCGCCTGGATCGCCGCTTTCGCCGCTATCCGGACCATAGGTGCCGACATCGTCCCCATCACTCGTCCTACCGACTTTTCCACCTGCAGGTGTTTGGCTAGGCCGACGTCCCGACGTCTCATCGCTCTCGTCATCCGGCGTTCCGCTAGCCTCCCTGACCGGCGCGCTGGTTCGCTCTCTCGGGATCACGCTCGCTCGACGCCCTGGCGTTCTGCTGGCCTTGGCCTTCGGTGCAAAACCAGCTTCATCATCCTGTATGTCGCCGACCTGACTGCCCACAATGGAGCCTAAGCCGCTTCTTGCAATTCCAACAACTTCGCCTCTCCACACACCGCTGATTTCACCTCCCCGCGTGCCGGCGGCTTGATCTTTCGGCATGCTGTTTCGATTTCCCAGCATGCCATCAGCGCGGTCCCTTCGAGTGCCGTTTTGACTTCCCGACGTTGTTCTTTGACTTCCCGACGTTGTTCTTTGGCTTCCCCCCGGTGCGCTTTGGCTTCCCGGCGCGCTGCTACGACCCTCCGGCGTACCGCTTGCGCCATCGTCGGCTCCGCGCACGCCAAAGAAAAGCGTCCCCTCGTGGAAGTTCTCTCTCACTTTGAGAAGAACTTTCAACGTCGTCTTCTGCCCCCGCCTCACTATCGCGTCCTCCCCCAAGCCGACGTCGGCCTTAGACGAACTGTAATGGTGGTGTTCGGCATCCATAAGAGCGAAATCGAGGTTTGCCAGAGAAACATCCTTTTGCCCGTTGTTTGTAACGTCCAAGACAACCTCGATGAAATACTCCGCCTTGTCTTGGGAAGGCGCAGTTTCGCCCTTGCCGCGATCGATTTTTCCCGTGACAATGCGGGAAAACCTCTGGATCTCAACCTTCATCGAACCGCCGCGCCAGCCATTGCCGTCGGCAACGGCGTCCACGACCTTCGCCGACGTCGCCCGTGCCAAGAGCTGCGCGGCATTCGCCCCTCGGGGGCCGGGAACGTAACTGGTGAAGGCATCGTCAGGTTCGTCTGTGCCCGTACCGGAAGTCGGATCCGTCGCGGTGGGCGTCCCCACGGAACCGGACTGTGACGAGCCGGACGGCGCGGATTCTTCCGCCCAGCTCCGCCCGTAATAGACAACGATCCACCCAAGCAGCAGGATCGCTCCGAGAGCGAAAGCTATCGCCACCACTGCGAATTGGGTGCGTTTCTCGCCGGGCTCCTTTCCCGCGGGGTCAGAAAAAACATCATCGACAGACCCACCGGCATCGGAATCGCGCGGGATTGACATCATTATCCTTAGATTTAGAGACAAGCGGTTTTAGGTGGCTGTATCCAGCCTACGGTCACACGGCGACGAAGCATAGGGGGAGCGTTACCCTGCCCGACAGCTGTACGCGACTGGCTGTGCGCGGCTAGCGCGATTCGCCCTGCGCGACTAGCGCGATTAGCGCGAGCCGCATTCGGCTAACGCATATCTCGCGTCACTCACAGGTGCTGGCAGAGCATGGAAAGGAAACGCATAGCGCGAAAAAGGCACGAAGATTCAAAAAATTCTATTGCAGATAAATTAGGAAATAGGAATTCGCTCTTTGACCGCCGAGAATCACCAGCCGCCCTTGTCGCCCGCATCATCCAAACAATCCCACGAAATTACCTCACATTTTCCGAATTGTTTTTCGCATATTTTCGAATCTTCGTAATAGTTTTCCGAATTTTAAATATCTTTTCGAATTTTCGAAGCCGCCTTCCGGCCATCGCGAAAAGCGGCTTCAATTCGAGGCCAACAGAAGCCTTATTCAGAGGCTTTATTTGAGAAAAGGCGGAGCTTTCAGCGACTCGACGCCGACTCCACCGACTCCTTGAACCACCCGGTCACGGTTGTCGGGTGCGTGATCGCCGTGCCGACCACTGCGGCCCACGCACCAGCCTCCATAACGGCTCTGGCCTGCTCGGGAGTGTGAATTCTGCCTTCACAGACGACCGGGAATTCGGGAAACTCGGCGACCATTTGGGCAAGCAATTCGACGTCGGGCTCCTCCGTCTTCGGCCGCTCTCCCGTATAGCCAGCGAGGGTGGTGGAAAGGATGGCGCAACCGGCGTCGGCGGCTTGGCGTGCGTCGTCGAGCGATCCGCAATCGGCCATCACGGCAACCCCATCCGCATTCAAAGCGCTCACCGTTTGAGCGAACGTCAGACCGTCGGGGCGCGGGCGGCTTGTCGCGTCAATCGCGACGACGTCGGCCCCCGCGCTCACACAAGCCCTCGCGTTCCGAAGCGTCGGGGTGATGTACTCGCCTTCGTGCCCTGCCTTCCACAAGCCTATGACGGGAACCTCGACCTGTCCCTTGATCGCGGCGATATCCGCCAGCCCCTGACAGCGGATGGCAGCCGCTCCCCCGCGCTCAGCTGCGAGAGCGACTTGCGCCATCGTCTCGGGGTGGCGCATCGGCTCACCGGGATAGGCTTGGCACGAGACTATGAGGCGGCCTCGAAGCGAGGCGATCATCGGATGCATCTTTTCTCCTTTCGGCGACGGCGAGATCACCGCCGTCGCATTGCGATGTGGCCTGACGGCCGTGACTATGAAGCTTTGGCGAAGAAACGATGGAATTTCTCGTGTATAGCCCAGAATTTTTGTATATGTTGCGGTTTATGTAGATACAATCAGGAAATTTTCCAATTATTGTTTGAACCTGCTGTCACAGGCATAGGCCAGAGCTCCCAACAAGGGCGCGTCTCCGCCAAGCCTTCCACGCATCAGCGGAACCTCGCGGACCGGATCCATGGCCTGCCGCCGATATCCGCCTCGGAGAGCCTCCCACCATTGTTCGCCCGCACCGGTCATCGAACCGGAAAGCACAATCGCCTGCGGATCGAGGCTATTGGCCAGCGATCCAAGAACCTCGCCAAGTGCCGTGCCCGCGTCGACGAAAGCCTTCGAGGCTTCGGCGTCGCCGTGTTCGGCAAGCCTGAGCAATTCCAGCCCGCCGCTTGGCACGGCCTCTTCTCGCTCACGCGGCGAATCGGCCGGGCTCGCATCCCCGCTCGGACTCCAATAGGCAATGCTTGCTGTACGCACCTGATCGTCTGCCGCGCGCGAGATATCGGCTCCCGTGCTGACCCTGCCGGCTCCCGTGCGAAAACGATAGAGATCGACAACCCCGGTTCCCGAGGCGACGGACTCAATGTGCCCCTGGCGCCCACAGGAGCACATGAAGCCCTCCGCGAGCCAATGGTGGATGTGGCCCAGGTGGCCGGCGAGATTGCGGGTCCCGAACAACACGCGCCCGCCGACCACGATCGCCCCGCCGATTCCGGTGCCTACACCGACGACGATGGCGTCTTGAATTCCCGCACCCGCGCCACATCGCATCTCACCGAGGGCGTGTGCATGGACGTCGTTGAGCACGAACGTGGGAAGTCCTGTGGCCTCGCAAAGGGCCGAGCCAAGCGGTGTCCCCGCCCAACCGGGAATGAGATCCGTCGCTGACGTCACGGTGCCCGTCTCACGATCGATCACTCCCGCGCTGGCAACCGCGACGCCAGCCAGTGAGTCGCCCGCTTCGCGGGCAACATCGCCGGCCAATTCGAGCACGGTCTCCAGCACCGCGGCGCCCCCGCGAGCCGGCAGGGTAGGCCGAGTCGCCCGATGATTCAAAGAAGTGAGACCGGGCGTTCCGACGCCCGCCGCTATTTTCGTGCCGCCAATGTCCAAGACGAGATATCGTCCAGGAACCGAAGGCGCCGTCGCCCGATCCTTCATCGAACCAGCATTCCCGCCGCGACGAGGACGTCCCGAATCGCTTCGACGTTCGTCCCCTCCAGTGCCCGCACGGGGCGGGGCATTTGATTGGTCTCGAACACGCCGAGCAGCTGCAGTGCCGTCTTGAAAGCCCCGACTCCGGCTCCGAAGCCCACGGCACCCTTCGTCACCGAGGTGATGGTCATGAGCAAAGCCAGCCTGTCCTGAATCTGCGCGACGGCCTTCCAGTCACCCTCGCGATACGCCTTGTACTGCTGGACATATCCGCAAGGATCGACATTGCCCAGCCCGGGAACCACTCCATCGGCACCCGAGAGAAACGCTCCGTCGACGACGACCTCATGGCCGGTAAAGAGCCTGAGAGGGCTACCAGCCGCCCTATTTTTGTGCACGAGAAAGCGGAAAGCGACGTCGTCGCCGGAAGAGTCCTTGACACCCGCAAGAACCCCTTCGGTTCCCAGCCTAACGAGCATGTCCGCGTCCAATTTCTTGTGGACGCACACCGGCAGATCGTAAGCGAACAACGGAAGGTCCACGTCGTCGTGGATTGCGCGGAAATTGGCCTCGATCTCATCGGGCCCCCCGAGGGCGTAGAAGGGGGCCGTCGCCACAATGGCGTCGGCGCCGAGGTCGCGGGCCACCCGAGCGTGTTCGATCATTCGCTCCGTTTGCGCGTCAATGACGCCGACCAGCACCGGGACTCTACCGGCCGCCGCTTCGATGCCGGCTTCGATGATTTCCCGACGTCGGGCATCGGTGCAAAAGACCACCTCGCTGGACGAGCCGAGGAGGAAAAGCCCGTGAACTCCGCGTTCGATCATTCGATCGATCGAGCGGCGGAAGCTGACGCGGTCGAATTCCCTATCCGCTGTCAGGGGCGTGACAACAGGCGGGATGACCCCGCTGAAGTCCGTGTGGGTTGCCATGTGCTCATTCCTTTGCTGTATGGCTAGTTTTATGCTGTCTGGCTAGTTTTGATTTCTTGACGCTCGACTTCGAGCTCATCGGGGATGCTGGGGTGCAAAAGCGAGGGAGCCGCGCCAAGGAGTTTGCGCGTGTAGGGATCCTGCGGATCCGCCAGCAGCGTCGCAGCGGGGCCCTCCTCGATGATTTGGCCTCCGTTCATCACCACGATCCTGTCCGAAACATAACGGACGGTTTGAATGTCGTGGCTGATGAACACCATGGCCAACCCCAATTCCTCCTTGAGATCCGTCAGAAGATTGAGAATCTGGGCGCGAACGGAAACGTCGAGGGCCGACGTCGGCTCGTCGGCAATGATCGCCGCGGGCTTGATCGCGAGCGCGCGGGCTATGGCCACACGCTGACGCTGGCCGCCCGAGAGCTGGCCGGGCAGGGCGTCGAGGGCCGACGTCGGCAATCCAACCATCGAGATGAGCCGGCGGACTCGGGCCTCGCGTTCCTCCTTGGAACCGACCTTGTGCACGTGGAGAGGGTCGGCCAGTTGATCGCGAACCGCCATCCTCGCGTTGAGCGCCGTCGCGGGATCCTGGAAGACCACCGAGACGACGCGTCCGATGGCGCGCCTGTCAGAAGCCGTGCGCTTGGTGACCTCACGCCCTTGGAAGTAGACGTGGCCGGCGGTCGGCTTTCGCAGCCCGCACATGATGTTGGCCGTGGTCGATTTGCCGCAGCCGGATTCGCCGACGATACCGATCGTCTCGCCGGGCATAAGCTCCAGGCTCACACCGCGCACTGCCCTAATTGATTTGCCGGCTGTTCGAGTCCGGAATGTCACGTGGACGTCATCGAGTTTGATGATGGGCGTCGGTTTGGATTGAGCCTGGCCGGCAGCGACTTTGGACGCGGCCGTCCCGGCTGGCCCGCCGGAGGCGTCGCGCGATCCGACAGCGCCGCCAGACCCGCCATGAGGCGTGATGGAATCGGCGTCAGCGCCTGACCCAACGGCGGCACCTGACCCAACGGCGGCACCTGAACCGATGGCGGCGGTCCTTTCGGCATCGCGGGGTTGACGAGTTTCGGGGCTCATCTTTCCTCCATTTCGTTGGCGAGATTCCCGGCGGCCGCCTTTTTCTCCGCGGCTTCAAGGCCACCGACAACCGCGAGATCTTCAACGGCCGTATCGCTTGCCGCGGCCGGTTTGGATTTTTCGAGAGCGGCAACGCGGGCGCTAACGCCGCTGAGTGTGCCATCGCCGTGGGCGCCGCCACGGGCATTACCCTCGGGAGCGTCATCGCCACGGGCACTGTTGCCACGGGCAGCCGCATCTGCGAGCGCACCGCCGTCCGCACGATCGCCGCCGTCGGCGCCACCCGAAACGGCGCTCGCCTCCCGCTCGCCACGGCGCAGGCCGCCGTCGTCGGCGGGTTCTCGAAGGGACGCATCGCCGGACTCACCGAGAATCGCGGCGTATCCCTCGGGATGGTCGGCATAGAAATGCCAGGTGCCTTCGACTCTGCGCATGATCGGCCGAATATCGGCGCCCACATCAGGATGGCTCGATCGCGGCGCGAACCGGTCGCCTGCGGGGAAATCCTTCGGCGAGGGAACCGCGCCCGGCACCTGATGGAGCCGCCCAAAAGCCGCCTCGATCGAAAGGACAGATCCAAGAAGGCCGCGAGTGTACTCGTGGCGCGGGTCGGTCAACAGCTCAACCGTGGAAGCCTGTTCGACCACCTGGCCCGCGTACATGACCGTGATCGAATGAGCCACTTCGGCCACAAGAGCCAAATCGTGAGAGACGAAGACCATGGCGAAACCGAGTTCGTCGCGCAGCTTGTTGAGAAGTTCGACGACCTGCTTTTGCACGGTGACGTCGAGCGCGGTCGTCGGCTCATCGGCTATGACGAGTTTGGGATCGCGAGTCAAAGCCATGGCGATGAGGACGCGCTGGCGTTGGCCGCCCGAAAGCTCGTGCGGATAGGAGTTGAGGGTCCGTTGAGGATCGAGTCCCACGAGCTCAAGGAGCTCAATCATCGAACGCTTTCCGCCGCGCTTGGTCAACTGCTTCATCTGGGATTTGATGAGCATGGATGGATTGAGGGAGGAAAGCGCGTGAGATCAAGGAGGGTCTTGCCCTCGTAAAGGATCTCGCCGGAGATTTCGGCCCGAGGGTCGAGCAAGCCCATGATGGCCAGCGACGTAATCGATTTGCCGCAGCCGGATTCACCGACGAGGCCCATTGTTTCGCCCGGGCGCACCGAAAAGCTGACGTCGTCGACCACGTCGACGTCGCCATGGCGCGGGAATTTGATGCACAGGTCCTTGACTTCCAGAAGCGGCGCCTCCCCGGAAACGGGATTGTGACGGTCCGTTCTGAGGGTTTCCATCTCTTTGAGGGCATCGAGTCGGTTGTTGAGCGCCTCCGCTTGAAGCCTGTGTGCCGCCACGGGATCGACGAGCATTTTGTCGGCCTCGCGTTCGGCTTCCGAAGAAGTTTCCGGAACGTCGACGGGCCCCTTGGGAGCCGCGACCATGGCATCGGTCATGCCCTCGGAAAGGACGTTGAGGCACAGAACCGTAAGCATGATGGCAAGGCCGGGGAAGAGAGCAGCCCACCAGTAGTTGTAGATGACTCCTTCGCGCGCATTGGACAAAAGGTTGCCCCACGTCGGCGTCGGCTCTTGGATCCCCGCCTGGATAAAGGAGAGCGAGGCTTCGAAGACGATGGCGTCGGCCACCAAGACAGTCGTGAAAACCATGACGGGAGCAACGGTGTTGCGCGCGACGTGCTTGACGAGGATCCAGGGGGCCCGGGCGCCAGAGACGACGACGGCGTTGACGTAGTCCTCTCCGTATTCGGCTATGACATTGGCGCGAACCACACGGGTGATCTGAGGTATGTAGAGGAATCCGATAGCCAGGATGATGATCGGAAGGGTGGTGCCAAACACCGAGATGAAGACGGCGGCGAGCGCAATGCCCGGGAAGGACATGATGATGTCCATGATCCGCATGATCACTTCGGAGATCCATTTGCGCGAGACGGCGGCTATTGAGCCGATGACCGCGCCGCACAGGAGGGCAAATGCCGTTGCTGCCAGGCCGATGACAAGCGAGTATCGCGCGCCGTAGAGCATACGCGAGAAGATGTCGCGCCCGCTCCCGTCCGTTCCGAACAGGAAGCTCAAAGGTTCTTTGGTCGCCCCCACCCACACGTCGTGTGCGCCGGGTGCGAGGTTCTTGCCGTAGGTCGTGTAAGGATCATGCGGCGCCACGAGGGGTGCAAACACCGCCAGAATGGCCATGAAACCGATGAAGACGAGGGATATGCGCGCCCCGGCGTTCATCGCCTTCCAGCGGCGGAAGCGAAGGCGGCCCTCCATTTTCTTCGTGAGCTTGGGACGCATCTCAAACCTCCCTGATTCGCGGGTTGATGAGCACATAGAGCATGTCGACCGCGATGTTGATGACGATGAACGAGAGGGCGACTATGAGGGTGACTCCCTGCACCAACGCGGGGTAGTTTTCCTTGACGCCTTCGAGGATCGCGCGCCCCATGCCGTTGAGATTGAAGATGATCTCGATGATGACGGCGCCGCCCATGAGGTAGCCGATGCGCAGGCCCAAAACTGTTATGGGGGTGATGAGGGCATTTCGCAGCACATTGCGGGAAACCACAACGCTCTTGGGGATCCCGGCCCCAATTGCCGTGCGCACGTAGTCTTTGTCGAGTTCTTCGACGACGGCGGTGCGGATGACGCGTGTAAGCGACCCGGCCACGGGCACGCCCAGGGCCAGCGCGGGAAGGAACATGCGGTTAAACCACGCACCGGGATTCTCGCCGAATGGAACGAGTTCGCCGGACACGTCGAAGACCGGGCTGTTGATCGCGAAGGCCAGAATGAGCAGCACGCCCAGCCAGAAAGAGGGCGTCGCGATGGCCGCGATGGAAAAGACGCGGATGGCCTTGTCGGGCCAGCGGTCGCGGTAAAGTGCCGCGACCACGCCAAAGACCAGGGAAATGGCGACGCCGATGAGCAGCCCGAGGAAGGTGAGCTGGAGCGTCACGGGGAATGCTTCGGCGACTCGTGCGCTCACGGGTGCGCGGTTGGCGCCGTAATTGCCGAGGTCTCCCTTGGTGAAGAAATTCCAAAGGAAGGAACCGTAACGGACGAAGAATGGATCGTTGAGGCCGTGGCTTTCGCGGTATTCCTCCAGCGCCCGCTGGGACGCGCCTTCGCCAAGGGCCGTGTAGGCCTCATCGATCTTGGAGAAGGACATGAGGAAGAACACGAGGAACGTCACGCCGAGAATCATGATCGGCAACGCGACGAGGCGCCTTCCGATAAGTCTCAAGAGATTGTTCACGAGGATCTCCTGGTGGTGAGCGCAGACCGAGAGCACGGCTGACGCTAGGGATGAATGGTTGTATTCGCCTTCGGCAGGTGAGACCGAACGGGCAGCGGGGAAGAAATGGGCCGCGCAACGCGGCAGGTACGTACTGAATGATGCGGCAGGCACGGGCCGCGCCGAGGAACGGAGGGAGAACAGCGAGGCAACGCGGGGCGACAAGCGGCTGCTCGCCGCCCCGCCCGTTCGATTCGCCCTCTGACGAATCTCCCGGTTTGCCGTTGCTCAGCTTCGCGGTTTTCTCGGTTTGCCGTTGCTCAGCTTGGCCAGCTTTGGCGTTACTTGGCGCCGCTTTCGCTTCCCGCACCGGCTCCGACGAAGTCGAGGCCCGTGGTGCTGATCGGAGCGTAAGCCGACACCCTCTTCGGGTAGTGGGCGGTCACGACCTTGCGGTGGAACAGCGGGTAGAGCGGAACTTCCTTGGCCACGATGTCGTAGGCCTCATTCCACGCCTTCTGCTGTTCGCTACCGGTCGAACGAACGGCCTTGTCGAGCTTCTCGTGAAGCTTCTTGTACCCTTCGGAATCCTTCCATTGGGTGCGCTTTTGGGTCCAGCTGTTGTCGCCGTACCACCAATTCATGAGAAGGTCGGGGTCGTTGCCGAAAACGGAAGGATCTCCGGGGGCTAGAACCACATCGAAGTTCGGGTTGTCGACGTCGGTGTGGTCCTTGTAAAGCGAGCTCGAAGCCAGTGATTTCAGTTCCACGGTGACGCCCACAGCCTTGAGGTCCTCGACCACCTGCGGCGACAGTTTGGTGATCCACGTATGATCGGTGGTCAAAAGGTTGAGGTGAAGTTTCTCGACGCCGGCTTCCTTCAGGAGCTTCTTGGCCTTCTCGGGATCATACTTGTAGACGGTCGAAGCCTTGTGGTAGTTCGGGTGAGTTTCGGGAAGGAAGGAGGACGCCGGCGTCGCCGTGCCGGAGGTGCCCAGGTCGATGAGCTTTTCCGTGTTGATCGCGTAGAACAGAGCCTGACGGACCTTCGGATTGTCGAAAGGAGCCTTCTTCGTGTTGAACATGAGGAAGGGCAGATTGAAACCTTGGACCTCGGTGGTCGTCGCCCCCGCGGACTTCAAGAGCTCGGCCGATTCCGCGGGTACAGACTCCATGACACTGACGGTCTTTTGCTGCATGGCCGTCACGCGGGCGGTGTCATCCTTGAGGATCTTCCACTCCATGCGCTTGGCCTTGGCGGGCTTCGAACCGTTGTAGTTCGGGTTGGGGGCAAAGGCGATATGCGTTGAGTCGATGGCCTCGTACGTCCACGGACCGGTGCCGATCGGCTTGGCCGTCAGCGCTTCGTCGGTGGCCGCCGCGGGAACGATCTTCACCAGCGAAAGGCGTGCTTTGATTAGCGAGAACGGGTAGTTGAGGTTGATGGTGACAGTCGTATCGTCTTTCTTCTGCACGTCCTTGATGAAGGAAAGCATCGGAAGGTAGATATTTCCTTCCTTCATCGACCGTTGGAAAGATGCGACGACGTCGGCGGCGGTGACGGGAGTTCCGTCCGAGAACTTCGCCCCATCGCGAAGTTTGACCTCGTACTGGGTGTCGTTGACCTTGACGGGATCGTCCGTGGCCGCCAGAGCCTTGTACGGCTTGTAGCTGTGCATATCGAGTTCGTAGAGCCCCTCGACGACGTGCCAATTCGCGCCCTGCGCCAGTGCAGAAGACGTCGACGACGGGTGGTAGTTGTTCGTCTCGTAGGCAACCGCGGCGGTGATTTCGCCTCCGTCCATGACCTTGTCCGTCGGCGAGGGAGCGGCGGTCGGAGCGGGAGACTTCGACGTCGAGGAGGCGCCTCCACTGCCTCCACAGGCGCTCAGCGCGAGCGTGCACGCAGCCGCAACGGCTAGCGCCCTCGCGCCGAACCTCTTGCGATTCATGGGTATTCCTCTCCATTGAGTGTAGTGAGCGGTGCGCCCCTTTAGGGGTATCCCGTATACTCAGCATATGATGTCTGACAAATTCTTGCAACAGATCATCAGCGAGTCGTCTGACGTATTTCACGACCGACGCGGCGATTCCCCCATCACGCCCCCCTTCGTCAATCGATCCACCGCGACAATGCAAGCGGTGCGGACATATATCCTCTCCCACGATCTGCAACCCGGATCACCTCTGCCCACCGAAGCGGTTCTGTGTGCCGAGCTCGGGGTTTCACGCTCGTCTGTGAGGGAGGCTTTGCGAAAACTCGAAGCCCTCGATATCGTCCATGTCCATCAGGGGCGGGGAACCTTCGTTGGCGACATGTCTTTGCGCCCGCTCGTCGATACGCTCATTCTCCGCTCTTCGCTGACTTCTGGCTCCGGAACGGATTCGCTGGCCGACGTCGTCGCCCTGCGCAAGTATCTCGACCTGGGAATATCGGCCGACGTCGTCGCCGCGCTCAAAGGAACAGAGAACCCCATGCTGCACGCGGCGGTGACCGCGATGGACGCGAAGGCCGCGGCCGGCCAGCGCTACCTCGAAGAAGACGTCACCTTCCATTCGGGGATCCTGGACGCCATCGGCAACTCCATCGCCAAACAGATGGTTTCGGCGCTATGGCTTGTGCATATGGCTGTTCTCCCCGATCTTTCCGAGCACATTGAGGCCAACCTGGAAGATACGGCACGGGCGCATCGAGCGATCCTTGAGGCGGCCGAGGCCGGGGACCTCAAGGGATACAGGAAGGCCGTTCGCGCACATTACCGGCCGCTCGAACAAATCCTCGCCCAGCGGCACGAGGCGGAGACGATGAAGCCCGAATAAGAGTTGGCGGACCGCGGGGCCTAGACTGGGACCGGTACCTTCGATTTAGGAGTCGCATGCCTTCGACACACCCGGTTCAAGACGTTCTTCAAGCCGCCACCGTCCCGGCAAACCGTCCCATCGACAATCTTCGGCGCGCCGGAACGGGCCTCTTCGTCGGAAACTGCATCGGAACAGTCGTGGCAATCCTCGCCTACGGCAACCGCCTGCAGGGCGACGATTACCTCTATGTCGGCCTTCTCCTCGTTGGCCTTTCCTTCCTGTTCTTGGCACCGTGGATCCTTCGCCCGCGCGACGGCGCGGGCGTGCCCGTCGTCGCGCGAACCTTGGAAACCTCCGAGTCGATCGCATCCAGGCTCACCAGGCGGGGCCTGCGAGTGCCCGTGGTTGTTCAACCGATCAACGACTCCCCTCCCTTCCGATCTTTCGTCACCCTCGGAGGAATGCGGAAGAAAGACGCCGCCGACCCGGAAGTCGGTACAC
This sequence comes from uncultured Actinomycetaceae bacterium, assembly GCA_963531075.1. Classification (GTDB taxonomy): domain Bacteria; phylum Actinomycetota; class Actinomycetes; order Actinomycetales; family Actinomycetaceae; genus Peptidiphaga. Next base: position 13,348 of record CAUSGP010000004.1, read on the forward strand.
TTCTGGCGCTTCAACAGGTCGAACCCAATATGGGCGAACTCGCCGCGGTCGACCATCCGTCCGAGCCCCAAAAGCAGCTCATGGCTCGGTTGAAGAAGCATCCGCGCAAGCTCAAATCCAACGCCCCCGTTTTACCGATGCGGCGCGGCCCGCTCGAAGCCAAACCGGTGTGGGCAGGGGGCATGCTCGCCTCGACATGCATGCTCGGCGTGACCGTGGCGCTTGGAACGATCCTCACGGTGACCGCTTAGTGGCAGCCCAAACTCGCGGCGAAAAATTCACTGCATTCTCGATGCTCTTCCCTTCTCTCGTAGGGGTGGGGCTGTTTCTCATCGCGCCGATTTTCTTCATCATCTTCGCCTCACTGACGGACTGGAACCTCATTTCCCCGCCCCATTTCGTGGGTTTGGATAATTACGCACACATCCTGGGCGACGCGGGATTCCGGCGGTCGATTCTGACCACCGCGGCTTTTTCTCTCATGGCCATCCCGACGGCCGTCATCGCGGGCCTGCTGATCGCCGTGGCTTTGAACCGCAGGCTCCCCGGGTCGGGCTTTTTCCAGCTCCTCTACGTCCTGCCGTGGGTGTGCGCCCCGCTGACCTTGGGCATCGTGTGGAAGTGGCTGCTCGACCCTTCGAACGGCCTGATCAACGACCTGTTCGGCCGAAGGATTGAGTGGCTGAGCGATGCCTCGCTCGCCCTGCCAACCGTCGCTTTCGTCTACGTATGGCAGAACGTCGGCTATATTTCGCTCTTCTTCCTCGCTGGATTGCAGGCGATACCACGGTCCGTCGTCGAGGCTGCGAAGCTTGACGGTGCAGGGCCGATCAGGCTCATCGTGCGCATCTATCTTCCCATGCTGCGGCCCACCACCTTCTTCGTTCTCGTCACGTCCTTCATCTCCTCTTTCCAGGCCTTCGACGTCATCTACGGGTTGACGGGCGGCAATCCCGGGTACCCGGGAGGAACCACCGATGTCATCGCCGCGCAAATCTACAGGACGGCCTTCTGCGCCCCCAACAGGATGGGGCGTGCCAGCGTGATGGGCGTCATTCTCCTCGTCTTTGTCGTGGCCGTTACCCTCATTCAGCAGCGCTATTTCTCGAAGCGGACGGTGTACGAACTTGAGTGAGAGCAGGCAGGCGAGCACGTCGAAGAAGCACACGCCCGCGGGCAGGTGGACGGCAACACTCGCAACCTACGCGATTTTGGCCGCGGGAGCCATCCTCATGGTTGCGCCCTTCGTCTTTTCGGTTTTCACAAGCCTGAAGAGTCCGGGCCAATTCGCCACCGGCAGTCCACTGTCACCGCCCAATCCGCCGACCGGCGAGAACTACACGACTCTTTTCGGAGGGCGCGCAAATTTCGTTGTCCCGCTGGCGGTGACGGCACAGGTCGTCATCGTCTTGACCTTCGGGCAGATCATTTGCTCCGTATTGGCCGCCTACGCTTTCGCCAGGTTGCGCTTTCCCGGTAGGGACGTCATTTTTTGGGCATATGTCGCCACACTCATGGTTCCGGCGATCGTCACGATGATCCCGCTGTTTTCCATGCTCACCCAGGCGGGTTTGAAGAATACCTTCGCCGGCCTGGTGGTCCCCTTCCTTTTGGGCTCGCCCTACGCGATCTTCCTTCTGCGCCAGAATTTCCAAGCGGTACCGCAGGACGTGCTCGACGCCGCCAGACTCGACGGGGCGGGACACTGGCGCACTCTGTGGTCGGTAATGCTTCCCATGAACCGTCCAATTCTGGCCACGCTGGTTCTCATCACGGTTGTTTCGCAGTGGAATTCGTTTATGTGGCCCTCGATCATCGCCCCTCAACCTCAGTGGCACGTCCTGACCGTAGCCACGCAAGCTTTGCAGCAAGAGCACTCGAATGCTTGGACCTTCGTCATGGCCGCGACCACCTTGACGCTCGCCCCTTTGATCATTCTCTATCTCGTATTCCATCGGCAAATCGTCAGGTCTTTGGGCATATCAGGCATGAGATAGACAATCTCAGAACCTTGAGACTTCACCCCGCAGGCCCGCAAGCCCGCAAGCCCGCAAGCCAACATAGTCGCTCGCCATCCGCATCCGCTTGGTCCCGACCTCACCCCGCCGGCCCGCGGGCCAACAGCTGACGCGTCTGACGGTTCACGGGCCACCGGGCTGCAAGCCGTCACATCACAAGCTGACGATTCGCGCCGTCGTCGCCCAAGCGTCCCTCAAAACCAAGAAACGGTAACGACGCAGGAAAACAAAGACCTCTATGTAGCCGTGTACACACGGTGAATCAAACGAGAACGAACATTGCATACGCTCGAGTAGAAGCCACGGCACGCTAGATGGGAATAAAGAAGACACCGAAAGAGTTTTATAGGATGGATCTCATAGAACACAGCACCCAATCTCGTTGAACGCCATAGTCGTTCCTCACGAACGAACAACGAAAAGGACACCCATGAAGCGATTCTTCAGATGTCAATGGAAGAAGATCGCCGCCCTAGCCGCGGCGGCAACCCTTGCCCTTACCGCCTGTTCTCCCGCCGATTCATCCTCAGATTCGACGGACGGCACAACGGTCACCTTCCGCGTGTGGGATCAAGATGCGGCGGGCGCCTACAGGGAATCGTTCAAGGCGTTCCGAAAGAAGAATCCTGACATCAACGTCAAAGTTGAAGTGGTCTCCTGGGAGCGCTACTGGGACCGTCTGCCGTTGGACATATCTTCGGGCGACATGGCCGACATCTACTGGGTCAATTCGTCGAACTACGCTCAGTATGCGGACAACGGCAACCTTATGGACGTCGAGGAGACCGTGGGCTCGGATCACGAGGAATGGCAAAAGTCCGTCGTCGATCTCTACACCCGCAAAGGAAAGCTGTGGGGGGTTCCCCAGCTGTGGGATTCCATCGCCCTGTATTACAACAAAGATCTAGTCGAGGCCGCCGGAGTCGATACGTCAAAGCTCGCGTGGGCACCCAAAGCGGGCGACGGCGACACGTTACTGGAGGCCTCGCGCAAACTCACGACGGACAAGAAAGGCAAGCATCCGGGCGAAAGCGGCTTCGATGCAGGCAATATCGCCACCTACGGTTTCAATGCCCAAGCCGACATGCAGGCCATCTACCTTCCATTCCTCGCCCAAGCCGGGGGCACTTACCAGAATTCCGACGGCAAGTTCGCCTTCGCTTCCTCCCAGGGCGAGGACGCATTCTCCTATCTCATCTCGATGATCGGCACCCACCACGTGGCCCCACCCGCCGCTGACACGAATACGAACGGCGATTCGACCCGCAATCTCTTCGTCAAGGGCAAGCTCGCCCTCTTCCAGTCCGGCCCTTATAACCTCAAGGAGATCGCCGACAACTCGAAGAATTTCAAGTGGGGCATCGCGCCCATGGTTTCGGGCCCGAAAGGCCGCATTTCGACGGTTCACGGCGTCGCGGCCGTGGCGAACGCCCAGACGAAGCACAAGGACGCCACCGTGAAAGTCCTCAAATGGCTCGGGTCAGCCGAAGGGCAGCTTCCTCTTGGCGAACGCGGCGTCTCCTTTCCGGGTGCGGTGGCCGCGCAATCGGCCTTCGCCGATTACTGGAAGAAGAAGAATGTCGACATCTCGGCTTTCATCGAAGCTTCGCGAGGCAAGACGACGAAGCCCCCGGTGGGCCCGTCCGTTAATGCGGGAACGAAGGCATACACGCCCGTGCTTCTCGACACGTTCCTGGGAACCCTGCCGGTGGCCGAAGGATTGAAGAAGGCTCAGGGTGCCGGCAATGCCGAGATGAAGTGAGCCGCTCAGGCCGCCGGCGGCTTCGGCGCAACCCGCCGGCAGCCCTGCCAATTCCGCCCAACGGCTTGCCCTACGTTTCGCCGGACCTTGCGCATTGGCCGGGTTTGGCCGGTGTCAGTTAGCCTCGGGTGAGCTCGGCGATAAGGCCGTCCGCTCCAGCTTCGACTTGTGCGAGAGTCCGATCGTATTCTTGCGGGCCGCCGCCCCAAGGGTCCTCGACATCCCAACGCCCGCTCGAATAGTAGAGCTCGGAGCGGCCTCGCTCGCCTTCACGATCGGCCAGGGCGCCACCGGGCCCAAAGCAGCCCTCAGGCGCAATCTCCAGCCCTGAACCGTCGAATTCCCGCCACAGATGGATGCGGGCCGCATCGACGCCCGCGTCGGCGCACATGCGCTTCAAGGCACGGGCATGCCCGGCCGTCATGGCCAAAACGAGGCCTGATTCCCTGAGCTCTCCCGCTGTGGCCCGATGAGCACTGCGCACAGGCACGGTGTAACCTGCCTCCCGCAACACCCGTGCCGCGGGTGGATAGATCGGATTGCCGTGCTCTTCACTGGAAACGCCGCAGCTAGCGACGTCGTAATCCAATCCGGCGCGCTCAAGGCGTTCACGCAGCACCACCTCACCGATCGGGGACCGGCAGATATTTCCCGTGCACACCACCAGAATTCGCGGATTGGCCGCCAGCTGGCGCTGGATTTTCGTAGGCATGGGCCTATGATATCGGCCCCGTGACTCACATGCAGGTTGTAAGAGTCAGGCACGCGCAGGCTTATTTCGAGGCTGTTCTTCGGCATCAGACTCAGACACGCCGCACCGTGCCCCACCGCCGATTCGATCCACATCTCTTCGGCCAAAATTACGGCACGCCATATTCAACCTCGCCTTCCACCCCGATACACCCAGCCCGCCTGTGATACACCCACCCCACCTGTACGAAAACTATTCGTGGCGGGGTTACACATTCGTTGTCAAGAAGATCGGAGCAGAGAACAACCCAGGCGGAGCCAGCCTTCAAGCCCCGACGGTCTACTCGACAGCCGCATCGACGGAAAAGCCTCGGCGAGGCCGACCTGCAGAACAAGCCGGCCCCGCGAATAGACGGTTTACTAGAAGAACACCGTCGAACGAACAGATCACCCGTCAGACTGGCTGATATCGGCCAGGACGGACAACCCGGTGTGATCCATGGCTTCGATCTTGACTTTTCCCCCTCCGGCAGGGGCTTTGTAGGTCACATTGGCCTGTTTGAGGCCGCCCGCGGACTTGGTTTCGGTCCAATCGCTCAGACCCTTCGTCGTCCCGTCGGCAGCAACCGTAACAGCTCGCACCCGAAGAATGCCTCGATCTACACCGCCGCGAACATCGACTTTCGCCGCTTGTCCGTTGGCCGACGCCGCTCCAGGACGTGCCGTGACGTTCATGGGCCGGTACCGCTTGAGTTGTTTGGCCGGATCCATGCCCGCGTTCGACATCTGCTCCTCGGCAAGTTTCCACGCGGTTGAACCGGGGTTGGCCGCCACGTAGAAAATCGCCTCGCTCCTCCACGCATCTTCGGTCTTCTCTTTGTTGATACTGAATTTCTTCAACGTACTGGGAAGGACCAACACTTTCGGGAACCGATAACGATACGTGCTATCTGTCATTCCCTCGCCAAAGTAAGCCGCAGCGGGTCGGTTGAGGTCGACGATGTTGAGGCCCGTTTCATCCCCTTCCACTTTATTGTCACGGAACTTCCCGTTATTGCCGCCGCGCACAACGAGCCGTTCTGGAGTCACGCCAAGGAAGGCGCTGTCGAGTGATGCGATATGAGTGCCGAAGTCGACCTTGTGAAGAGATTCAGTTTTACCGAATCCAGTGACCGCCTCGAGGCTGTCGGGGAAACGCACCTCTTCGAGGGCTTTCGCATCCTGAAACGCCATCATCTCAATTTGTTTGAGCCCATCGGGAAGATAGATCTTCTTCAACGCGGCATTTCCGTTGAAGGCGCCCCGCCCGATCTTCGTCGTACCGTCTTTGACTCGATAATCGGAAAGGCCCTTGCCCTGGCCAAATGCAATCAGGTGCAACCCCTCTTGATATTTGGCATACAACGCGACCCCTCGGTCTACGCTGAGAAAAGAATTGCCTTCGGCGACCGTTACTTCACGGACTTTCGAGCTCTCATCAATAAGAGCTTCGCCCACTGCCCGCACGCCTTTGCCGAAATGCACCTTGACGAGCTCTGGATTCTCGGCGAAGGCCGAGTCCTCAACCACCGTGACCGAGTCAGGCAGCTCCACTTTTCCAAGCCGGGAACGTTCAAACGCCCCTCGCCCAACCTTGGCGAGTTGGCTAGGTTTGGCCTGCGTATTTTCGAATTCGACCGCGGTCAGATTCTTGCATCCCTGGAAGGCCATAGCTTCGATTTCAGTGACTGTGGCGGGAATTGTCACCTTTGCGACGCCCGTCTCGGCGAAGGCTTCTTGACCTATTGCTTTGACCGATCCGGGAATCCGAACAGTGGACGCCGATCCTTTGTATCGCACCAATTTTCCGTTGCCATCGATCTCGAAATCCGCACCCGTTTGCGGAACGTCCTTCGGTGCGCCCCTACCCGGCGCCTTGGAGTTCCAGGCATCCCCAGGGATATGGGACGCAGCGGTGGCACGCAACGCGCTGTTGCTTGCAACTTGCCTACTGGGGGACGTGTCGCCCGCGGCAGTCGCCGGCGACATCGACATAGGCAATACGAGCGGAATAGCGGCGAGAATGACGGTCGACGAGAACCGCCTCGCTGAAATGGACATAGCTTCTCCCGTGAATACGCAATTAAATTTTGGCAGTAACTTATGGTATTTCTGCCGTCTCCAGGTGACGTCTACTCTACATGTGCTTAATGTCCGAGTAAATAGCTTAATGTTTTCAATTTTTAAATTATTCAAATTCGATCTAGCGCACACGGGTACATAAGAAAGCGGCTATGGAAGCTCTTTTTCAGGCGCATGAAAAGCTCCCCGCGAACGCTTGAAACCGTTCGCGGGGAGCTTTGGTCCGAGCTTGGATGCCGGCCTAACTCGGTTTTTGAGCGCCTGACATCACCGCATCAGTCCTTATTCTTCCTGCGCAGGAAGATAAGGGCAGCACCACCGACAAGCGCCAGCAAGCCGACGATTCCGAGGCCGATCACCGCGGCACCCGTATTCGGGAGCGACGGTTTGGCAGGGCCTGAAGGCTGCGCGGTTGGGCCTGAAGGCCGCGCGGTCGAGGTCGAGGGCACCGACGGCTTGAAGCTCGGCGCAGACGGACGATCCTCTGACGGCGTGGACGGCGTCACCGACGGAGGAGCCGAAGGCACTGCCGGAGAGCTTGGAGTTCCCGGGGAGGTTGGAGTTCCAGGAGACGTCGGCGGTGCGACCGGCGGTGCGACCGGCGTCGGCGTATCCGGCGTCGCCTTGTTCGCCTTGTTTGTCACAACGACGGACGTAACCGACCGATCGCCGATGGTGACAACGGCGATCTTGCCGCCCTGCGACACTTCAACGTTGGAATCCTTGGAAGAGAAGACCGGATCACCCCACGTGACGCCATTGTCGGCTGGCTTGATCTCCGAGAGGGTGACTTTAGTTCCCTTGGGAAGAGAACCGATGATCTTGGCGTCACCGCCGGCCTTAAGGCTCAGCGTATCGCTCTTTTCCTTTCCGCCCACGGTGTAGACAGCTTTGACCGAATATTCCTTAGAAACATCGACCTGCGAGGCAGCATCGCCCTGAAGCGGGGCCTTGGTTACACTGATCGAGCCGAAGCCGGGCCCGTCAAGGTTGCCGGCGCCGAGCGTGACGATCTTTGCGTCAGTCTTAGCGGAAGAATCGTTGACGCTCGCGTGATTCTCCACGGTGTCTCCGGCCTTGATCTGCGAGGGGTCTTTAGGAACCGCGTAGTAGCCGATCTCGTAAACGTAGCCGTCCTCGCGAGGCCACGCAGCGTCGAAGCCCTTGTCATTCGGTGTTAGTTCGAAGTTTGCTCCACCGTTGACGGGCTGACCCACTTTGACGATCTGGTCGGCGTCGGCTCCGGACTCGAAGTTCTTCGAATCCTTCCACACGCGCAAAACAGGCTGATACTGCGAATCATCGGACAGTTTGTACCCACCGTGATCTGTGCTGAAAGTATCGGCGATCTTGATCTGCTTGTCGCTACCGAAAGCGCCGGCGTTGACTCGAATTCTCCAGTAGAAAAGATTGGGGCTGACTTCTCCTTCGATCCAACCTTCCTTGTAAGCGTTCTCGGGCAGCCCCCGGCGATCGCCGGGCTTGACCATCCCGCCGGGGATCGCGACGACGATCGGATTTCCAGGAACCTTGAACGTAAAGTTGTTGACGCCTTCGGACTTGCCGATTTGGGTGCGCACCCAACCGCCACCGGTCATGTCCGGGTGAGAATCGACGTAGTCGGTGAGGGTGCAGGTGAGCGTCTGGCCGGAGCCGCCGGGAACCCTGCATTTGGCGACTTCGGTCTTTCCGTCCTTCGCGTACATCGGGAAGGACGTGATGTGGGTGCGCATGGAATCGGGCAGGCCGATGGTGAAGGTATCGCCAGCCTTGGCGCCAGACCCGGTCGTGTCCACAGTGAACTTGACCTTGATCATGTCCCAGGCGTGGTAGGGCGACGACTGATCGTCGCGGGACAGGTTCTCAACCGTGATTCCGGTGACCACCTTGACTTCGTTCGCACTCGCCGCGGTAGGCATGGAAATGAGCGCACCGAGGCTCAGCGCGAGCGTACAGATGAGAGTGAGGACCCCGGGCAGTTTCCGGCGGGTCCCAACCGGTGAGGAAGTTGTCATGAATTCGTCCTTGCGTATTGCGCCATGGAGCGTTGTTTAGATTAGAAATATGCGGGGTGAAGTGCCCATAGCATGGGCCCAACCACAGATTGGACGCCCTTGCTAGTTCGTTCGGGCTATGGGGAATGTTACCCATCGGAAAGGTCGTTCTCAAGAGCCGCACCGGAGTTTCGCATAACTCGCGCTCCAGCTTCTCAAGCGCATGTTTCAACCGGCAAGATTGCGGCTTAACTTGCCTAAACTGCGACTTCAAGCCAACAAGAATTCTCTGGACCGACGCCGATGCGGCCGCGGCCCGCAATCCCCGCGCGGGCCGCGGTCGGCCGCTCCGTGTGCGTGAGCCGGAGCGACTATGACAAGGTTAAGGAAAACGAAGGAAGCTCCTTTTCATCCCTTAAGACGAGGCGGCCTATACTCCGGGAGGATGCAACGCAAACCATGCATTGCGAAGCGGCCATTCCTCCTCGTTCAATCATCAGTCTCACGCTTTTACCTCGCAGTACCTTACGGAAGAATTGAAACTCGCAAGCGGTGTGGCATTCGCCACTCATGGGTTTCGGGGTGCTCCATTGGGAGTGCTCCATTCCAGTCAGGTTCGAGGGTGGCTGCAGCCGATTTAGACGATCATGGCAACCAAATCGAGGGATCATCACAATCGGGTTGGACAGTCGCCGCAAACGAATCGAACGATCACGGCAACCGAACCAACCATGGCCATAATCTTGAATCTTGGCTAGAAGTCCCAATCCTCATCCGTCGTCGCCTCGGCCGTGCCGATGACATAAGAAGATCCGGATCCCGAGAAGAAATCGTGATTCTCGTCGGCATTTGGAGAAAGCGCAGCCAGAATCGAGGGGTTGACAGCCGTCTGGTCAGGCCCGAAAAGCGCCTCGTATCCCAGGTTCATGAGGGCCTTATTCGCGTTGTAGCGCAGGAACATCTTGACGTCCTCGGTCAGCCCCATCTCGTCGTAGAGGGACTCGGTGTAAAGCTCCTCGTTGTCATAGAGGTCCATCACCAGGTTGTAGGTGTATTCCTGAAGCTCGTCCCGCCGTTCCTGCGAGGATACGGCCAGCGCCTGCTGGTATTTGTAGCCGATGTAGTAGCCGTGGACTGCTTCATCACGAATGATGAGGCGAATGAGATCCGCGGTATTGGTTAGCTTGGCGTGCGAGGACCAGTACATCGGCGCGTAGAAGCCGGAGTAGAAAAGGAAGGACTCGAGCATCGTCGAGGCCACTTTGCGTTTTTCGGCGTCGTCGCCCCGATAGTAGTCGAGGATAATCTGTGCTTTCTTCTGAAGGTACTCGTTTTCCTCCGACCACCGGAAGGTCTCGTCGATTTCTTCCGTGGATATCAAGGTGGAAAAAATCGAGGAATACGATTTGGCATGGACCGACTCCATGAAGGCAATGTTGGTCAAAACAGCCTCCTCGTGCGGAGTCACAGCGTCGGGTATGAGGGAAACTGCACCTACCGTTCCCTGCACCGTGTCGAGCAATGTCAGTCCGGTGAACACTCGGGTGGTCATCTGCTGCTCGTGCGGTTTGAGGGTATT
>CAUSGP010000005.1:0-21271 GCA_963531075.1 uncultured Actinomycetaceae bacterium
CCGCGCCCCCGTCCGGGGGGATCGACTCCAGTTTCGCCACCCCAGAGCAGGCCGCTGGTTCCAGTCACACATCCCCTGTACGAGCAGCCGATCCCGACCCCGTTTCTCCATCCGGAGCGACGGACTCCAGCGGTGCTGCACCTTCCAAGGCGACAGGCTCCCGTCGCACTTCCACATACACTCGGCACCTCATCGCGTGGGCCATAGCGGCACTCTCGGCGTCGGCCTACATCCTCTACTCCCTGCTGCAGTGGGAAACCTTCACGACACCGTCGTGGGACCTCGGAATATTCACGGAACTGGCCAAGCAATACTCCCAATTCGATGCGCCAACGGTGGACATCAAGGGGCCGGGATTCAATCTGCTCGGGGACCACTTCCACCCGCTGCTCATTCTTTTGGGGCCAATCTACAAGATATTCCCGTCCGGGCTAACCCTGCTCGTTTTGCAAGATGTGCTCTTCGCTCTCAGCTCGGTGCCGATAACGCTTCTGGCAATCAAACGGCTCGGATACGGCATCGGAACCGTCATCGGCATCGGCTACGTCACGAGCTGGGGACTATGGAGCGCCGTCGAATCGCAATTCCATGAAATAGCTTTCGGCGTGCCGTTGCTCGCCTACGGGCTCGCGCGGTGGGTGGACACCAAAGGCCATTCACGTTCGGCCGTCATTTCCATGAGCCTGCTCGTTTTCATCAAAGAAGATCTAGGGCTGACGGTCTCCGCCATCGGCCTGGTGATGGTGTGGCAAGCGTGGGGCGCCGCGAGCCGCACGCACAACAGATTCGCACTTCGTTCACGAAAATCGTTCAAGGAGACGTTCCGCTCGCATCACGGCCGGGTCGGCGCTTACCTCGCAGCATGGGGAGTGGCGTGGACTCTCATTGCGATTTTCGTCCTTCTTCCCCTCTTCAATCCACAGGGAGGATGGGAATATACGAACAGACTCGCGGAAAATGAGGCAGTGGCATCGAATTTCCTTGTCCGCCTCTTTTTGCCGATGACGAAGTACGTCACCTTGCTTTTGCTGGCTCTCGCCGCCGGCTTCATCGGTTTGCTCAGCCCCTATGCGTGGATCATGCTTCCCACCTTGGCCTGGCGTTTCGCGGGAAACGTCGAATATTACTGGGGGTGGCATTGGCATTACTCCGCAATACTCGTTCCGATCGCGGCGATCGCTTTGATAGATACGTGTTCGCGGTGGCGCGGCAGCCAAGCCGTACGTCTGGGAACGTCCGTCGTGGCGCTCGCATCGAATGCGCTCGTCGCGTGGTTCGGTCCCCTCGGGCAGCTCTTTGACGGACGCACTCCTTTCTCGGTCAACGAGGAGCAAGCGCAAGCGGGGCGGCAGGCGGTCAAGGCGCTTGGCTCCGGGCACGACGTCGTCGCCAATTTGCCCATGCTGGCCTACACCGTTCCGGGCAATCGGGTCTATTGGGAGGGAACGTACGGTCGGGCCAAGATCGACGCCGTCATCCTCGCCCCGTCGAATACCACCGGGGGGCTTTCAGCGGACGTATGGGCGGCAGAGAAATTCGGCGGCTCGTGGAAGCTCGTCTACTCCCATCTCAACTATCAGGTGGCGATACGCAAGTGAACCACTGCATAAAAAGGGCGAACGGGAAGGCCGCACGCCCGATCCGGCAGCGCCTCAGCGGGCCGTATCCAGCGATCTTCATCGGAGGATGCGCCGGAACTGCTGCTCGATCGTGGGTGGGCGACCTCCTTCCAGGAGGCTCGGCGGCATGGACCCATTCGTCCGCACCGTGGGCCACTCTCGCCGTCAATCTCGCCGGCGCTTTCCTCCTGGGACTGCTCACCGCTGTTCTCGCCAGCCGCTTCCCGAATGCCGACCCGCGAATTCGCCTTCTCCTGGGCACGGGCCTTCTCGGCTCTTTCACGACGTATGGCACGTTCGCAGCGGAGGTCAAGGCTGCAACACCCACCACGGGTGCCGTCTACGCGGCAGGGTCGATCCTCTGCGGCTTGCTCAGCGCGTGGGCAGGGCTCGTTCTGGGAGCCAAAGCCGCCCGAGGAACATCGCCATCGAACCCGCGAAGCGGCGGCTCAGCGCCAGCCGAAAAGCCAATGGCAGAACTACCGCTACATGGAACAGCAGAACCACCAGACCTCGGGGCGGGCAGCGATTCGCCCGGGCAAACGTCATGATCGTGATCGCTCTCGCGGGAGGCATCGGCGCTGTGTGCCGCGCAAGTTTCGACGGTCTAGTTCGGCGCAACTTCCCAGCGCTGCCTTGGGGGACCTTCGCCGTGAACGTCGTCGGCTGTTTCCTCTTGGGAGCGGCGACGTCGGCCCTCGCAACCAGCGACCCGGGTGTTCGACGAGCGGTGACAACAGGATTTTTCGGTGGTTTCACAACGTTTTCAACCGCCATGCTCGACGGCGTGGAACTGATGCGCGCGGGGCGCAAACCGGCGGCAGCAGCCATCGTTCTCGGAACGCTCATTTCGGGACTGCTTTCGTTCATCGCCGGGTCGGCCTTGGGATCGGCCCTTTAACCCTCTCCGCATCTTTGCCGGGTTCTTCTCCGCATTCTTGTCGACGATTCGACCGTGTTGGATGACGTTCACGGTCCAAGGCCATTTGCGTTTGAATATCGTGCGATTCCCGGTCTCACGAGGCTTCCAACCAGTGGAGTTTCCGGCTCCGAGAAGCCCCGGCCTTATGCGACACCCAGTCTCATGCAACACCTGGCCTCATGCGACTCTTGGCCTTGTGAAACTCTTGGTTCCGTGGGCACCGCCTCGCACCAGCTCACTTTTCACGTCTACCCTGTTGCGTCCGCGTTCTTCCTTCCTGCTTGTGCCCACGTTCTTCCTTCCTGCTGCATCCACATTCTGAGACGAGGACCGCTCGTGGGACGGATCGCCCTGGTTCGAAAAGTGGCCGCGTGGTTGAATTGGCCCATGAACGAACGCGCAGGTACTCTGGCCCTCGATCAGGACCTCATCGACGTTGATGCCTTGATCTCTGCCTATTACGACATCGAACCCGACCCCACCGACCCTCTCCAGGCCGTCGTCTTCGGAACATCCGGCCACAGGGGCTCAAGCTTTGACGGGGCTTTCAACGAGGCCCATATTGCCGCAACGACGCAGGCGATCGTCGAATACCGTAAAGCGCAAGGCTACGACGGCCCGCTTTTCATCGGGCGCGACACTCACGGCCTATCCGCCCCCGCCGAGCGCACCGCCATTGAGGTGCTCGTGGCCAACGACGTCGACGTCCGCGTCGACTCTCGCGGCTCATGGACGCCCACGCCTTCTGTGTCTCTGGCCATTTTGCGCGCCAATGGGGCTGGAACCGCGGAGGGCGTACGCCAGACCGGATCGGGCCTGGCCGACGGGATCGTCATCACGCCTTCGCACAATCCTCCGCGCGACGGCGGCTTCAAATACAACCCACCCACCGGCGGCCCCACCGACACCGACGCAACAAAGGTCATCGCGGCACGCGCCAACGAGCTTCTGCGTGAGGGGTGGAAGAAGATCGCCCGCATCCCCTACGAGCGGGCCAAGGGCAGCGTGCGCGGATACGAGTATCTCGATCAATACGTGAACTCCCTAGCCGCGATGATCGATTTCGCCGCGATCCGCAATGCGGGCGTGCGCATCGGAGCCGACCCCATGGGCGGGGCCTCGGCCGAATATTGGGGGGCCATTGGAGAGCGCTACGGACTGGACTTGACCGTGGTCAACCCCAATGTTGATCCGCGTTGGCCTTTCATGACACTCGATTGGGACGGAAAGATCCGCATGGATTGTTCCTCTCCCCACGCCATGGCCTCATTGCGGGCAAGGATGGAGCCGGACGCCGACGGATCGACTCCCTTCGACGTCGCCACGGGCAACGACGCCGATTCGGATCGGCACGGAATCGTCACTCCCGATGGTGGCCTCATGAACCCCAACCACTATCTGGCCGTGGCCATTGAATATCTTTTCACGCATCGCTCCGGCTGGCGCGAGGATACGGCCGACGGCAAAACACTGGTTTCCAGCTCGCTCATCGACCGGGTCGCCGCGGGAATCGGGAAGAAACTTATCGAGGTTCCGGTCGGTTTCAAATGGTTCGTTCCCGGTCTTTTGACCGGAGAAGTGGGATTCGGCGGCGAGGAAAGCGCGGGCGGCTCATTCTTGCGTACCGACGGCACGGTGTGGACCACGGATAAGGACGGGCTGATCATGGATTTGCTCGCCTCGGAGATCATCGCGGTAACGGGAAAGTCGCCTTCACAGCTGCACGCGGAACAGGCCGAGCGCTACGGCGATTCGGCCTATGCGCGCATTGACGCTCCCGCAACGAAAGCTCAGAAGGCCCGTTTGGCCGAGCTTTCCCCCGAGGACGTGACCGCGACGGAACTCGCCGGCGAGCCGATCACAGCCAAACTGGTGCGAGCACCGGGAAACGACGCCCCAATCGGAGGGCTCAAAGTGACCACTGAGAATTCCTGGTTCGCGGCCCGCCCGTCGGGAACCGAAGACGTGTACAAGATCTACGCCGAGTCATTTAAGGGACCGGAGCATTTGGCGCAGGTGCAAGAGGCGGCCAAGGCCGTCGTTTCGTCTGCGCTTGACGCGTAAACGGGCCGCTGTGGCGCGCCTCGGGTTCCACTCGGGGCGCGCCTAGCGTATTTTTATGGGTGGACGATTTCAAGGGTGGAACGCGGAAAACCGCCAACCAAGACTTCAATCCGTAGAATTCGGCCGCCGTCAGCCGAATCACGGCTTTCGGCCCGGAAGCCGGCAAACGGCGCAATTGGCCAACAGACTAGGCACGAAGGAGCACACATGACGATTCCAACTCCTCCCAAAGGAGTGGCAGACATCGGCGTCACCGGCATGGCGGTGATGGGTTCGAACTTGGCGCGCAACCTGGCGCGCAACGGCTTCAAAGTGGCCATTCACAATCGCAGCGCAGCCAAAACGGAGAAGGTCATCGCCGAGCACGGCGACGAGGGCGATTTCTTCCCGGCGGAGACGATGGCCGATTTCGTGAACGCGCTGGCCACCCCTCGTGTCGCGATCATTATGGTCAAGGCCGGCCCCGCCACAGACGCCGTCATTGAGGAGCTCGCTTCCCTCATGGACCCGGGCGACATCATCGTCGACTGCGGCAATTCCAATTGGCATGACACCGTGCGCCGCGAGGCCGCCATTCGTGAACGCGGACTACATTTTGTGGGCTCGGGTGTTTCCGGCGGCGAGGAGGGCGCACTCAACGGGCCTTCGATCATGCCTGGCGGCACGCCGGAGTCTTACCGTCGGCTCGGCCCCATGTTCGAGAAGATCTCCGCTCACGTCGACGGTGTTCCCTGCTGCACGCACGTTGGCCCCGATGGCGCCGGCCATTTCGTGAAGATGGTGCATAATGGCATCGAGTACGCCGACATGCAGCTCATCGCCGAAGCCTACGATCTCATGCGTAAATCGCTGGGCATGTCCGCAGCCGAGATCGGCAAGGTGTTTGAGGAGTGGAACAAGGGCGAACTGGATTCCTACCTCATTGAGATCACCGCCGACGTCCTCCAGCACGTTGATCCGCGGACGGGCAAGGCATTCGTCGACGTCGTCCTGGACCGCGCCTCCCAAAAGGGAACCGGCGCGTGGACGGTCCAGAATGCGGCCGAGGTTGGCGTTCCCACCACCGGCATCGCCGAGGCAACCTTCGCGCGCTCTCTTTCCGGCTCTGTACCGGAGCGGCAGGCTGGCCGAGGCCTTCCCGCAGGGACCGAGGATGTTCCCGTCGCCGATCCCGCGGCCTTTATCGAGGACATTCGCCGTGCGCTGTATGCCTCGAAGATGGTGGCTTACTCTCAGGGCTTCGAGCTCATCCGCAAGGCTTCCAAGGAAAACGGCTGGGACGTGGACCTTGGAGCGATGGCTCGCATCTGGCGGGGCGGCTGCATTATCCGCGCCGTCTTCCTCAACCGCATCACTGAGGCCTACGAGCGCGATCCGAAGCTTCCGCTACTTCTGGCCGATCCCTATTTCGCCGGCGAGATCGGCAAGTCGGTGGAATCCTGGCGGCGCATCGTGAGTTTCAGCGCCCTGACCGGCATTCCGATTCCGGCTTTCGCTTCGTCACTCGCCTACTACGACGGCGTCCGCGCGGCCGAGCTTCCCGCCAACCTCATTCAGGGGCAGCGTGATTACTTCGGCGCTCACACATACAAGCGCGTCGATCGCGAGGGCACGTTCCACACGCTGTGGAGCGGCGACCGCAGCGAGATCGAGGAGTAGCCGACCGACCCAAGCCGACCAGCGTCCGCCTCGTTGGCTCGGCGCGGCGGCTGGGGAGTTGTCTCGACGGGACCGGGGAGCTGTCGCAGCGGGGCTAGTGCGCTGTTGCGGCGCTCGCAAGTTCGCAGGTGCTGGTCAACTGCCCGGTGAGCCTGACTGACCCCGATGAACAGGACCTGGGTGCAAGAAAAGGACCGCATTTCGGTCCTGATCATGCATCTAGGTCCTGTTCTTGCATGGTCGGACGGTTCGGGCTTGACAAGCCGACCAGGTAGGCCGAGCCGACCAGGCAGGTCGAGCCGACCAAGCCGGCTGACTAACAAGTCAAACCTGCCGCCGGCGCCTTCATGCCGCTTGACATGTCATTCCTTGCTCGGTGACGCGCCGTCTCGAAACGAATCGGCTCGAGACGGCGCGTCACCTACTTGTACTCCGTTGGCTCAGCGGCATCGGTCTGAGCAGTTTCATCTGACGGCGAGGAATCGCTCGGCGTCGCTGCCGAGGAATCGCGCGACGCCGACTTGAACAGCTTGGGGAACGGGCGCGGGGAACCCAAAGCAAGGAAGACGGTTGCCGACAAGACCAAAACGATCATAAGAAGATCCCTGCGCCCTTCCCTGACTAGCTCACAGCTGTGCTCCCAATTCTTGACGAGCGCCTTCTCGACACTAACATCGAACCGTTTCTTAGGATCAACCTCATTATCCAAGTAGTGTTCAACCCAGCCCTGATCGTCTAACTCGCCTATAGTCATGCCATAATTATTCAGTTCTGACTTCCCCAAAGGCTCACATTTGAGCCTTGCAGAGTCGGGGGCTTGAAAAGTAGGCGTTCCGAGATAGAGCCAGCCAATAACGGAAAGCGCACCAATTGCGAAAACCGTACGCGCCCCCGCCCTTGCGATCCGCAATTTTACCGCCAAAGGCATTCCTTTTGACGTCGGCGGATCAAGCTCTCCGGACGTGAATCGTCCAGGAAACGGACGTCGCGACCCCAGAGCAAGAAAGACAGCGGCAGACACAACAACAACGATGTCGAGAAGATCCCTCCGCCCTTCCCTTGCCCGCTGACAGCCCAGCTTCCAATCCTTTAAGAACGCATTTTTTATTTCTGAATCATCTCGCCTAGACTCATCCAGCTCGTGATCCATATAGTTCTCAGCTCTCTTCACAGCTTCGGAGTCCGGAAAACCCTTCATGCGGTAGCTGTTGGGCCCGCCCCTTCCCAACGGCTCGCACTTCAACGGCACACCGTCATTTGGAGCTTGAAGAGTAATCGGGCCTAGGTACAGCCAGGCGACCACAGATAGCGCGACGACAGCGAAAACGGCTCGCACCGCCACCCGAATGATTCACAGCTTCACCGCTAGCGACATTCTTCTGCCTTTCTCTCAGTATCAGCGGAAGCTCGGGCATCCGAAGCTGTTTCTAGCGTCAGTTCTGCGTCAGCACCACTTACCGATAACTGTTCAACACCAGTACTATTTGCCGCCGGCGAATTAAACAGCATCGATTTGACGAATCGGGGGAACGGGCGCGGGGAACCCAAAGCAAGGAAGACGGTTGCCGACAAGACCAAAACGATCATAAGAAGATCCCTGCGCCCTTCCCTGGCCAGTTGACAGCCTCGCTCCCAACCCTGTTCAAGGCTTTTCTTTGTATCGGTGTCGAATCTTTTCTTTGGATCCATTATTTCATTGTCCATGTAATAGAGTATCCGCTTCCCTGTATCGTAATCAGAGAAGTTAGCCATATAGTAGCTATCCAAATCGGACTTTCCCAACGGTTCGCACTTCAACGGCTCACCATCGTCTGGAGCTTGAAGAGTGATGGGCCCTAGGTACAGCCATCCGATCACAGATAGCGCGACGACGGCGAAAACCGTGCGCACCACCGCCCGAACGATTCGCAGCTTTACAGGTGTCCACGTCGTCGACATTCTCGAAAACCCTTTCAGGCGAGCGAGCCCATCGGATCCCACGCGGGCAGCACGATCGGCTCGGAGTTGAGCACCGGAAGCAGATCGGCGGGGAGGCGGTCGCGGTGGACGGCCACCTCGAATACGTGCTGGTCGAACCACGAGTCGTTCATGGTGAAGAAGCCTTTATCGGCGATCTCGTCGCCCCAGGAGTTCTCGATCCGCCAGCGGCGGGTCTCCCCGTCAAAGATGTCGACCCCGGTGAAAACCATGGCGTGCGTCATCTGCGCCTCGCCATACTGGAGCTCCTCGGCCTTCGTCATCTCCAGGTCAATACCGTACGTGCCCTCGTAGTCGAAAAGACGCCCGTCCCAGATGCCGAGCTTAGAGTCGCACTGTTTGGCGGTGTCGCATCCCATCCACACGGGCTTACCCGATTCGAGGGTTTTCGACGTCGCCCTGCGAATCACTTCGATCGGCACGTTGAGGTAGACGACCGGCTTGGCGCCAACGACGTTGCCGAGCCTGTCCACGGTGAACAGGGCGTTGTACGGCGACGTCGGCCGGGGATCGTTGACGAGGCACACATACTCGCTCAAATCAGGCAGATACCTTGCCGCGAACTCGAGGGGAGTCATTTCGCCTTCGCGCCCGAATTCGCCGTCTTTGTTGCGCCACTGCCAGACGAAGCGCTGCGGCGGCGTCCCCAGGTGAATGGCTAGGACCCTATAAACCTGTTCCAGCACGGCGGCCTTGATCTCGCGCGGATCTGCTCCTTCGGCGGAGACCCGGCGAATGTCGCGGGCGCCCCTGCGCAGCAGCTTTTGGAGCGTCTGGTTCATCGCGCGGGTATTGGACGAGGATTCCGTCTCCGGCATCGCGTATTTCGGCACGACTCCGTATTTCTCAACGAGCGCGACGAACATGTTCCACTGGCCGCCGTCGTCGATCGGGTTCGACAGCAGGTAGTGGACGGTGCGGTCGTCGACGTCGCGGTCGGCGAGCTCAATCATCGACGTCAGGAAGTAGTTCGCCTTCTCGAGCTTGTCCCAAAAATGCTGGTAGTTCTGGGAGAACTCGAATTCCTCGACGCCGGTGTGCTCGTAGACGGCCGGCTTGAGCGAATTAAGGCCGGAGAACAGCCAGCAGCGGCCGGATTTCTTCTGGTTCGTGATCGGCCACGTGTCGACTTTGACCGAGACGGACGGGTCGATCGACGTGACGATCTCCCGATCCATCGCCACCTTGTCGATAGGCGTCTCGGCGACGGCGTTCTGGACGATCTGGGCGGTGCGGTCGGCGGAAAAGGCCGCGGCAAAGCCTCGCACTTCCTCCCCGGTCAAAGAATCATCGGTCATAAGCTTCTCCTTGTCCCCGCAAGCCTTCGCCGATGGCAAGGCCTCCATCCTGAATTTTGCGTCATTCTACGCCGAAATTCAGCTCCTCCGTACGGCCGTCCACATGTGGACCGGGGGAACCCGCTCAGAGGGACGCTGCAGATTCTCAGAGGAACACCGCAAACCGCGCGACGGGGGCGCAAGCCTCTCACCGCGGCCGATTCAGAACCCGCGGACGACGGCCATTCAGGTCGGCGCCGTCGGACGCATACAGTCATGCGGCCTTGCGAAAGAAGAAAATAAAGCCGAGATCCTCGCCCGTATCGTGTTGGATGCATATCCCAGCTATTGCGAAGTGCGTGCTGTCGCCGACGGCGTCTTGAACCGTCGTTGATGCGATATCCAACTGGTTGTTTCTTTTGGTCTCAGATCCCGCCGCTTGGCCTTTACAAGCGGGGCGCCCTTCCTCGGGACCGCATACGAGCCCGTATCTATGACTCTTCGGAATCCCCTGAGCGTTGAGACCCTGAGGATAAGCGACGAACTCGAGCACATCGATCGAATCGCAATTCTCAACGGTCAGGCGTATATCATGCCCGGAATGAGAATAGAGATGCCATCTTTTTGGCGCTGGCATCTCATCGGACATCGGGGTATTCAATCGCGAATTGATGCGCGGGTCGACGGAGAAAGACGATCGGCCGACGTCGGATTGCACATGCAGTGCTAGCGGACGCTGGGCGACGGATCGTTCAGAGGCCGAAGGCGAATGGGCGGTGCCGGCTTGCGAACTCGAGTCACGTTCTCCGCATGCTGATACGAAGATCATCGCCGCAATCGATACGCTACTGATTTTCCTTGCGAAAGAGGAATTCGACATTCTTTCCTCCATAGATGTATGGAAGGTAGTCATCAATCATTTTCGAACACAGGCTGCCGATCGCCCTCAAACTCCATTCCGAGCGCGGCATGGGCCTATCTAAAAGAAGAAGCTCTTCCTTCGGCTCCTTGACTTGGTCCGAATCGATAGTGCGAATCAACAAGGAAAAGTCACGAACCTCGCCCTTCGACGGCTCGGGGAGAGGCTCGTGAGCTTCTCTGACCTCCAGTAGCATCTCTTCGGCGTGCTGGGGCCGATACCTGACCACAGATCCATACTGAACGGGGGAAAAGGTAATCCGCGCTGCACTCAGTCGATAGCTGGCAAATTCGTCCAGAACCAACTGGGCTACTTGAAGGAATGGCGCGACAGGGATATCGATATCAACTGGATAGGTGATCTCCGCACGTAAACCGTCGGCAAGATAGTCCCCCTCCATCAACGAATCGTCATCGTAGAGGAAAACCGTCTCCCATTGGCCGATCAAGCTGTCGCGTTCGCCCTCGATTCCAAGGCTTCGGCTGACCTGAAAAAGAAGATCGGCGAAGTCTAGCTCCACAACACTTTCGGGGACCTCACGGATATGTTTCAAAACATGTCCATAAGCAATTAGCTCCAGAGACCGGCGTTCAGGCAGCCTTTCAAGCACGGATCAAACACCGCACTTTAGGGAGTTAACTTTGCTGGAAGCAAGGCCATAAGATTTCTGCACCCCCGGAGCATAGATTTCTCCGAGCGTGTACCACTTCGTGTCTTCTTTGCCGTTGCACTTGTGACGAGCCACCGCAGCTTTGCCACGGCCACCACCGGGCCAAACGCTCTTAACAGAAGAAGACGTCACCGTGGAATAAGAAAACCACGATGTCTTAGCTCTAAGGCTTGATCTTACTTGCATCTTCCTGGGCGTGCCGATGAGGAGTTTCCATGTGACGTGGCCAGACACGTCACCCCTGGACACATGCGCATCGTGCGCTTCAACTTGGGCGACGAATAACACGTCCTGCGGTCTATTTCCCGATTCTGCACCGCCTCTCACCGTTGCATCAGATGAATCCGTTTTCGCGGGATCGTCAGAAGGGCGGGCGGCAGCGGCGGAAACAGCGCCGGAAGGAGAAACCCGGTCCGAGGCAGAAACGGTTTGCGGGGCAAGAATACCCGAAAGCGTCAATGCGGCTATTAACGCAAACTTTGTGGTTTTCATGAGTTTTACCTTTAAAATTGTGGAAAACACCGTCATCAAGTTAAATGCGTGGCTTTACGGATGCATTGATGCAATGCATATCAGCTAGGGCCATTGAATAAGGCAAGGGTTTTTCATTTGTCTTTTGACAATTTATACTAGCTTTCAGCTAGCTGCAGTTATTCTTTAGCCCTCCTCGGTCGACGCCGATCCCGCCGCTCGCACCTCGTCAGTCAACGTTGCCCGCGCCTTCATCGCCTTCGCTGCCCGCGTCTTTATTTCCTTTATTTCCTGGGTCTTCATTGCCCGCGTCCTCACCGGCTTCCTCGGCCGTTTGCTCGCGATCGAAGAGCAAATCGGCGAAGCTCGAGGCACGCACAATCAGAACGACGCCGATCAACGCGGACAGCATCCCGGCGAGCCAGGCGAGCCCCGCCGGGGCAAGCGCGGTGAAAATGAGGCCGAGGCCGGCAACAGCGCGCTTACCCCGCATCGCTCCGTACACCGCAAGCCCCAGCCCCACGCAGGCTATCGCCGCAAAGGCATTCGTCGCACCGTCCTGCCCCACGCCTTCCCCGCTGTAAAACACGGCATAAACGCCACAGGCAGAGGCACAGGCGCCCACCGCAAGGCCGACCCCGAAGCGCAGCGCATCAAGTCGGTTCAACGGCTTGGAACCAGGCTTCTTTACGGCCACAGAAGCACCTTCGTGGCCCGGCGCTCGTCCATGGCCGCATAGGCCTCGGCGACGTCGGCCAGCGGAAGTTGCAGGTCGAAAACCCTACCCGGATTGATCTTGCGATCCACCACCAGCTCAATGAGGTCCTCGAGATAATAGCGCACGGGTGCGATTCCTCCCCACGTTCCGACGTTGCGGAAGAAGAGGCCATCGTCCTGGAGCCCGCCGTGGGGCAGCCCGACGGCTCCGATCATTCCGCCCGAACGCACGCAGAGGGCCGCTTGGTCGCGCGCGCTTGCCGTCCCCACCGCTTCGACGACGCCGTCGGCACCAACCCCCTCGGTCAGCTCCCGCACTCGCGCAGCCCCCTCCTCGCCGCGCTCGGAAACGATCACGTCGGCGCCGAACTCGCGGGCGATCTCCTGCCTGTCGGCGTGGCGGCTCATGGCGATCACCTGCTCAGACCCCAGTTGCTTGGCCGCAAGCACCGCGCACAGCCCAACTGCGCCGTCGCCCACGACGGCAATGCTCTTGCCCGGCCCGGCGAGCGCCGAAACCGCACCGTGCCAGCCGGTGGCTGCCACATCCGAAAGCGCAAGAAGACTGGGAATGAGGTCACGGTCTACCTCCCCGGGCACTGCCACGAGCGTGCCGTCAGCATTGGGCACGCGAATCTTCTCGGCCTGACAGCCGTCGTACCGCCCTCCGTTCAGACAATTACCGTGCGAGCCCTTGCGACATAGGGGACACGTGTTGTCACTCGTCCTAAATCCGCCCACGACGAAGTCGCCGGGCTTCACGCCCTTCACTGCGTCTCCGACTTCGTCGACCACCCCGACGTACTCGTGGCCGATCGGCGTAGGCTCAGGAACTTCGTTGATTCCGCGATAACGCCACAGGTCCGAGCCGCACACGCAGGTGGCGACGGTGCGAACCACTGCGTCGCTGGGTTCGACGATGCGCGGGTCTTCGCGTTCCTCGAAACGAACGTCGCCTTTGCCATAGATGACTGCTCCACGCATGATTCCCTCTTTCCTCTCAGTATCGGTTAGACGTTACACTTTCCGACCCACTCGAGTCCTCAGCCAAATAGTTTCCGACCGGCCGGCCCAATAGTTTCTGACCGAGCAAACCTCTGGCCCAATCGTCTCAGACCCAGTAGAGCCTATTCCCAATGGGACTTCGGCCCATTCGATTGTCCCGTCGTTAACCTGTATGCGTCCGACCAGACTACCCATTCACGATCACCGAGTGAACCTCCGAGAGCCGCATCACAAACATTGCGCACAGGTCACAGCGAAACAGGCCGCGGGCAATGCATGTAGACCGCGGATGGCGTCCGCCAGTATCCGCCCCAACGCGCATGCGCGACGCGTTTCAAGCTGGCGGCATCGTAAACCTCGGCCTTCCAGCCCCGCGCATATACACACGATCCAACAGTAATATCGACACCCAAAATCATCTCGACGCTCGAAGCCATCATTGATCCCCCGCGCAAACCCGCGACGAAGTTCTTTCGACGCGAAATCTACGAACGGCAAAGAAGAAATCAGGTGCGGGATAATGACGCATGCATAATAAGCCGTATGCACATAGGCCTACATTTAAGAATGGATACAATGTGGCGAGTTTTCAAGATTTTTCCAGTGAAATACAGATTTCAAGAGCATTATGGCACGCAAATTAACAGAAGATTCATGCAAGACCTTTGCTTTGCGAGTATTCTATAGACCTTAGCGGGAAGGGTTTTCCCTTTACCGCTACTAGTACACGCATTAGGCACAAATTGTGCACACAACTACTGGGAGGTTGATCGCATGAAGGAATTTCGATTAGATAAAGACCACTTCATGCAGCAACTACGCGAACTGCAAAGAGCGGGCGACGAGTATACGGAAGCGAAAGGAGACCTGAAC
Source organism: uncultured Actinomycetaceae bacterium (assembly GCA_963531075.1). Taxonomy (GTDB): domain Bacteria; phylum Actinomycetota; class Actinomycetes; order Actinomycetales; family Actinomycetaceae; genus Peptidiphaga. The sequence continues at coordinate 14,174 of CAUSGP010000005.1, forward strand.
GATGCGCTCTCCGACGGTTGCGACGACCTCCAAAGCACGGGGGTCTGCTCCGCTTCTGGCGACGGCGGAAGCCGCTGGTCAAGGCTCAACGAACTTCAGCAATTTCGCACACCGGTACATACATCGATGGTGGCCATCAGCAAAGAGATGGAGCATATCGCCGGTCAGCAGCAAGAAACGATCGCCAACTTGCGGGCTTCTCTGGACGCCTTCGAATATAGCGACCAGGCTGAACGCAATAAGTTCGTCAATATTCTCGACGATCTTGGTCGGCAATTTACCTACACCGAGCCCGAATCCTTGAAGGCTATTGATAGAGCCCTGAAAGGAAACTTCGGCTCTACGACGGGCGCTAACCTATTCTATGATTCCGGTTCCTCAAGCGTGAACGATTCAGGAGGCAAATGATGGCGACGCCTAACGCCGATCGCTTGAAAACCATCGAGTCCTGGAGCACCGACTCGATACATCACGCAAACTCGAAGCTGAAGAGCGTCGGGGAACGGATGCGCAATATTGCAAAAATTAATCGCGAAGTTGCCCGTAATCTGGGATTGGAAGGAACTGCCGCCGAGGCCGTTTCATCCCGTTTGGACACTCTTGCCGCACGCCTAGAAGACAATTCCCAGAAGATTGACAAGGTTGCGGAAATCCAGGAAAAAGTCCTTGACGGCGGGAAAAAAGCCCAGGACGGTAATACGGGTATCCAACAGAGCCTACAAAAGGCAAATGACACTTATAACACATTTACCTCCTCACCCATCCCCGGCGCTGCCATGCCGGCCGTCCGAGAGGCGGCTGAAAAGGAGCGTGACTCTGCGCACAACGAAGCGGATCGGCAGGCGCAAAGCGTGCTGAACGAGTTGGGTTCGCGGACTAAGGCTTTGATCGGCGAGCTTCCATTCCAGCCAGAACATGCTTCCTCGTCAGGAAACGGCGCGGCGGCGGGAGAGATTGGAGGCTGGCGTGACGCTCTGGCAGGGGGCGTCAGCTCCCCCGGCGGCGGCGCCTCGGCGGGCGGTTACGTCGCTCCCACCAGATCGGCCACCGCATGGCACACGTACGGCGATGGAGCAATCGGATCTGCGGGCACTCACGCTGCGGGCGGCCACTATGCCTCTGGAAACGGGGGGCCGGCCGGTACAGTTTTGCAGAGCTCGAACTACACGGCATCCTCGCAACGGGGAGCCATCGTTTCCACAGCGAGCCCACACGAGTCAATGCTGCACTCCCCCGTCGTGCACGATTCTCTGGCCACGGCCGCCACTCTGGGAGGGGCGGCGGCAATGGGCGGATATAAGGCGATTCGTGCGGTACGCGCTGCCCAGGCCGCGAAAGCCACGCCCTCCTCGACCACGTCATCAATGCGGTCAGGCGCAGCCACTCGGTCGACCTCGCCGTCGACGTCCCCCGGTATCTTGCGGGGAACAACTACGGCGGTACGAGCATCAAACCCCACCAATTCTCAGTCCATTCCCGCACGGGGCGGAGCTACCGGCATTGCCAGGCCCGTCGCCCCATCGACAGGGCGTGGATCGGGTATCTTGCGGGGAACAACCACGGCGGTACGAGCATCAACCCCCGCAACCGCCACGCGCGGATCTGGGATTTTGCGGGGAACAACCACCGCCGTTCGCACGCCTACTTCGCCGGAAGCAGGCCGCTCAGGGACGGGGGCAGTTGGACGCCCCGCCACAGGTGGCGTTGCCGCTCGGGGCGGGATGACACCGGCACAAAGAACAGGATCTGCCGCCACTCGCGGAGTGGGATCCACCGGACGCACATCGGCCGGCGGCATCGGACGTACGTCAGCTGGCAGCACCGGAGGCGCGTCGGCCGCGGGTCGTTCAGGAATCTCGACACGAACAACGGCGAGTACCGGCACGGCCGGGGCTCGTACCGCAGGCACCACGGCGAGCCGGGCAGGTCAGGTCAGCACGGCCGGGCGGTCCAGCACAGCCGGACGGGCGAGTGCTAGCGGAGCCACAAGCCGAACAGCGGCAGCGGGACGGGCAAGCACCCCAGCGCGAGCAACCGCTGGGCGAGCAGGCGCCCCAACACGGGCAGCGGCCGAGCAGACAAGCTCTCCAACGCGCGGGGCAGCCGGTCAACGAGCAAGCTCTCCAACGCGGGCGGCAGCGGGTCAGGCAAGCGCCGCGCCACGCGGGGCAGCCGGTCAACGGGCCAGTGCCTCGGCACGTGGGGCAGTCGAAAACTCGCAAAGCGCTACATCAAGCACTACGCGGGGCCTAATGTCCGGTCCGGGCATGGGGCGAGGATCGTCAGTCGAGAGTCGATCTGCGTCCTCCTCACGCGCCCTCGCCGGGTTGATCGGAGGCCATGGGCAAGCCAAGCGAGGCAAGCACCGCGAAGAAGACAGCGAAACCGAGCACACCACAGTCTCGCTCTACGAGACTGACAAAACGGTTACTTTCCTCGAAGCCGGACACTGTGAAAGCTACGAGGGTGAAACTGCCGTTTAATAGACATTAATGAGAGGTGTGGGGGAAGAGACGTCGGCGGATCTTTCCCCACACGTCTTCCCCACACCTCGAGACATTTATTTTGAAATATTCATTTTCCTTAAGAAGCCTTTTTGTCTTTGGACTTCTTCCGCGCCGCCACAACAACGGCTCCAATGACGACGGCGAAGACACCGCCGCCAATCCCAATCTTTTTCCACACGGAAGATCCACCATCTCCCCTTGGAGATGAAGAAGCAGCTTTTCGAGCCGGAGCGCGCGAAAGCGTCGATTGGGACGGGCCATTCCCTCCCTTTTTCCACGTGATGGTAACGCCCTTAGTTATATTCGGAATTCCCTCTATTGTTACCTGACTGCCGTTAACCGTCCCATTTGTTGTTTTTATTACCGTACCCGGCACATGGAGACGCATTTTCATGTCAGCTCCGTTCACTTCACCTTGCCGACCTTGTTTCGCTATTTTCAGCTCATAAACATTCCCCTTCTTTTTGACTACGACATTTTCAATCGGAGTACTCGACGTTACTTTGCACTTCCGCTTTCCCCCGACGGGGGTTATATCCCGATACGTCGCCTCGGCGAGGAAAGGCTGAACTGCACTGATATATTTTTGTAGGTTAGTGCAATCTCTACCGAGTTTCGTCATCGCACCGTCAGCATCCTCAAATGTCATTTCCGTGCGCATGGATCCATCTTCATTGAAAATGACATCCCCTTCAATGCGACAAGCACCCAAAACGAACATCAAACACATCGCGACCATCATCGAAATCGACAGGTTCTTTTTCGTTGAATGCGATCGATACGCAGAGCAGTGATATCGCACGTCGTACTCCTTTGTAGCCGAAACGAGCATGATGACGACTATAAGGATAGTACCCTCCGCTGATTCACCGCTTCGGTTTACAACTTCTTGGAATCGAAAACTTATTGAGCTAGAGAAAACCCATTGCCATAAAACAAACTTATTGGGACGGAGGAGACTTACTGCGTCGACGACAGCTCGTTGGGACAGAGAAGACTCACCGCGTCGACGACAGCACGTTGGGACAGAGAAGACTCACCGCGATGAAGAAAACCCGCTGCGGCAGATAAAGAACTCGGTGGACCAGCCTTCTTGAGGCCCCGTTCGAAATGCCCGTTCGAGAAACGCCGATTGCGGTGTACGCCTCGCAATGCATACTTTGTGCACACTTTGAAGGCACATATTACCGACGGAAGCGCGCGGCTCTTCCTGCAACGGCGTCGGCAGCGGCGGCACGAACGTCCTTGCGGACGATAATCTCAACGAGTTCCGCGACCCTGCGGGAGAAAGCCTCGTATCGCGTCAGCTCGTCGGGAAGGAACCCGCCTCCCATGATGGCGTCAACGTGTTCGCGCACATCGGCGGCATCTACCGTCGCCGAAGCGAGCGCTTCTCGCTTCGGCTCGACCATTTCATGTGCAATCGGCCCCGGGTCGAAACCCCGCGGAGGGCAGACGCAGGCGATCCAGGCCGCCGCCGTCAGCGCCATTTGCTGCGGCATAATGCCCCTTTCGAGCAACCGTATGGCCGGGGCAGGTATGCGTTGTAGGAGTTTCGCCGACCCGTCGGATCCCACCCGAGCCGTCTTGTCGCCCAGGGCGAAATTCGTCCATCGCACGAATAGTTGGGCGATATAGGCATCTGGATCAAAGCCTGAGGGAAGGTCGATCGAGGGTAGATACTCGTCGTAAAGGGCAGCACGCACACATTCCTCAACGAAGGGCTGGGTACGCGAGGCCGGAATCGTCTCGCGCCCGTCAAGCGCACCTAGGTACGAGATGAGCGAATGCGAGCCGTTGAGCAGACGCAGTTTGACCAGCTCGTACTTGCCGACCTCGTCGGTGAAGGCGACGCCGTCGGCGTGCTCCCAGGCGGGCCGGCCCGCCGCGAACTTGTCCTCCATGACCCACATCGTGAATCCTTCGGCGGGGACGGGAACGGTGTCGTCGAAGCCCGCAATCCGGCGAACCGACTCTCGCGTGGCGTCAGTGGTGGCCGGAACGATGCGGTCGACCATCGCGTTGGGAAAGGTCACGTTGGCCTCCAGCCAGGCGAAAAACTCCGGCCCGGCACCGATCTCCTCGAGAAATTCGACGACGAGGGAACGGGTGACGTCGCCCGCGGAGACCATGTTGTCGCAGGAGAGGACCGTGACCGGCGCGCCGCCGCGCTCGAAGCGCCGCACGAGCCCGCGCGCGACGAGACCCACGGTGGTCTGCGCCCCGCCCGCGAAGTCGGCGAGAACGGCCGGATCGGAACGGTCAAGCCTGCCCGTTTGCGCGTCTCGACGGTACCCGTTCTCGGAAACCGTCAACGTGATGATCTTGTGGCGCGGTTCGGCGAGCAAGTCGAGGACCCGTTCGGTTTCCTGCGCCGCCACAGCGAAATCGCGGTGGACGTCAACAACGGACACCGACTCGCCCTCCGGCGTCAGCTGCAAGATCGAGTAGATGCCGTCTTGTTCGCGCAGCGCATTGACGACGGCAGGATTGTGGCTGGCCACGCCGACGATCCCCCACTCCCCCGGCTCGGCCGCGAGCGCCTGGGCCGTTGCCACGGCGGCGTGCGCTCGGTGGAACTGGGCGATGCCGATATGCACGATCCCGGTGGTGGCGGGGGCGCTCGCGCCGATACGCCGATCAACCGGAAGGTGCTCGCGATTGAGTTTCATTGTTTGTCTCCTTTGACTGCTGACTGATCAAACTAATTGGCCGAATTCATGTGGGTCTCACCGCTGGCTTGTTGGGTTTCGGCGGCGTTTTGTTCGGTTTCGGGGCAGCTTGACCGTGCTTCGCCGCCACTTGGCTGGGTCTCGCCGTCACCCACCTCGTCGGCGGCCTGAGTGACGATGAAAGAGGCCGATTCTGCCGCCGTTTCTGGCTTGCCGTCGCGGATGGCGAGGGCAAGGCGAATGTGATGGCGGACGGCTTCGGCGTCGGGATATGCCGGTTGAAGGTCCCAGTGGGTGCGTTCAACGAGCAGCGCGCCGGTCATCGCTCCTAGCCGCGCGAAGATCTCGTTGCCGGACAAAGTAGCGATGAGCTCGTGAAACTCTGTATCCGCCGCAAGAAACTCAGGATCGGATCCGCATCCCACGGCTCCCAAATCGCGCATGCGCTCAGCCAGATCGACAAGGCGATCCGCACCGGGCAGTCCGCGTTGCGCGGCCAACCGCGCCGCCTCGGGTTCGAGCCCTCGGCGCAACTCGCTGATTTCCAATAGGTGGTGACGGCGCTCGTCGGCGTCGTACATCCTCCAAGCGATAACGTGAGGGTCGAGGAGTTGCCAATTCTCGCGGGACTCCACGGTCACTCCCACCCGACGACGCGACGTCACCATTCCCAGGCCTTCGAGCACCTTGACGACATCGCGAACCAGCGTGCGCGATACTTTGAATTCGCCTTCAAGGTCGGCAAGCGTCATGACGGTTCCAGCGGGCAGCTTTCCGGTGGCAATCCGCCGGCCCAATTCGCTCAGCAACGCATCGTAGTCAGCCCTATGCACCACGCGGTCAGCCCTTTGCACCACGCGCGCATTAGCCCGCATTCCGCCCTGCGGGTGGGCGACGCCGGCATCCGAGCTTTGAGTGTCTGCTTTCGGAAGTCGAGACTCAGCCGGTGCAGGGGGATCGGTAGCCTTCGCCGAGCGTTGGGGTTCGACCGCCCCCGCCAAGCGTTGCGGATTAGCTACCTGTGTGGAACGTTGCGGATCGGTTGCCCGCGCCGAGCGGCGCGCAGGAGGATTCGGCTTCCGCCGGGGCGAGCCCGTCCCATCGGGACCTTCCGAGCGAATGCTGCCGCTGGGAGCCATGATGACCTCGCTGATGTGTTCCGACGTCGTCCCGGCCGTTTCGACGTCGTCGTACCGGATTCGCCCACCATGAAAACCGCGTAATCTTGCGATTTCGCCGCCCGCCTGGCAAAGCGTCAATGATACTACTATTATGTCGATCACAGCCGCGCGGAGCAAGGCAGCTCACACGGCCACAACTTTCGAGCCGGGTCCGTCCCGGCTCACTCCAAACTTTCGAGCCGAACCAGTCTCGGCTCGCCGCTCAACGGAGAACACACATGGAAGCAACAACAGCCCTACTAGCCGATGACAAACGGGTATTCATCGACAAGAACGGCGCATGGATCGGCAGCATTCCGCCTGCAGCTTTGTTCGCAATCGCCGCCGTTGCGATCGCCGTCATCCTCCTCCTAGTTATCGTGCTCAAACTCCACGCCTTCATCACGCTCGTGGTCGTCTCGGTCGTGACGGCGGTCGCCGCGGGAATCCCGCTCGACAAGCTCTACGACACCGTCATGGAAGGTTTCAACTCCACTTTAGGCAGCGTCGGGATACTCGTTGGTCTAGGCGCCATGCTGGGCGTACTGGTCGAACACTCGGGCGGCGCACAGGTGCTCGCGGATTTCATGATCGAGAAATTCGGGGAGAAGCGCGCCCCCATGGCATTGGGCTTCGCCTCGCTGTTGCTGGGCTTTCCCATGTTCTTCGACGCCGGCCTGGTGGTTATGCTTCCCATTGTCTTTGCCGTCGCCAAGCGGCTGGGCGGGCCCATCCTGCTTTACGCATTCCCCACGGCCG
>CAUSGP010000006.1:0-20008 GCA_963531075.1 uncultured Actinomycetaceae bacterium
ACCTTGCGGGCTGCCTTGAACAAAGTCTTTATGAGCGACATATGGACAAGTCTATGGCGTCGCCTCCTTTTCACGGAACTCTGACGCTAGCGGAAATCACGCGACTTGACGCGGACCGGAAGAGCCAGCGGCTCCAGCGCGTCGGCGACAAAACTCATCGCATCGTCTCCCCGTTCAACCATTCCCCTGACGACGAGGCCTTGGCTTTTCCTGGCCACATTCCTGTAGCGATCCCACAGCCCCGTCGAACACACAATGTTCAATATTCCCGACTCGTCCTCCAAAGAGATAAAGGTGATGCCCGTGGCCGTCCAGGGGCGTTGACGATGGGTGACTATCCCCGCCACACGCACACGTTGGCCTTCGGGCACCTCCCCTAAATCGGCGATCTTGATAATTCCGCGTCTATGAAGATCATTCCGAAGAAACTGCGTGGGATAGGAATCGACCGAAACGCCGGTAGTGGAAACGTCGGCAACCGCACTCTCCTCGTCCGTCATATCGGCAAGAGCAGGGGCTGTGCCAATGCTCTCCGTTCCCGGAAGAGTAGGTTGATACCAGCCTCTTCCATGAATCGTTCTATCCGCAAGGGCCTGAGCCATCCACACCCCCTCGCGTCTACCGGCGCCAAGCGCACGTAGAGCGCCCGCCGCAGCAAGCACCTCCAGTTGTTCACGTCCTAACCTGGCACGCCTGGCGAGGTCGGCCACACCAGTGAAAGGCGCTTTCTTACGAGCCTCTAAGATTTTAGAAACAGCACTGGCGCCCAGGCCTCGGATGGAATCAAGGCCGAGGCGCACTTCCAGGTCATCATGCGGATCGACAAGCGCGGAAAGGGGGTCGGAAACGAGGCTTCGCACCCGCTGGCCGTGTTCCTCACCATCCTCGCCGCGCCTCTTCCCGCTGTCTCCACCGAGTCCCTTCTCGCCTTGCATACGGTTTTTTTCATCTTGAATGCCGCGCTTTGCATCTTGCTCGCCGCCATCACGCTTCCTCACGCCAGCCGCGGCTTCAGAACGCACGACGCATGGGGAGGCGACGCATACCCCGTGACGTCTAGCATCGGCTATAAGCGACTGCGGCGAGTAGAAACCCATGGGCTGAGCAGCGAGTATGCCGGCATAGAAATGTTCGGGATGATGCACCTTGAGCCATGCCGAGGCATAGACGAGGTAGGCAAAAGAAAAAGAATGGGACTCGGGAAAGCCGAATTCGGCGAAGGCATCAAGCTTTTCGTAGATTTCCTCCCGAATGCTCGCGGGCACCCCTTTGGCGGCCATTCCGGCGCAAAGCTCATTCTTGAGTTCTAACATGCGCTCGTGTGAGCGCTTTGCGCTCATTGCCTTGCGCAGGCGATCGGCTTGGGCAGGAGTGAATCCAGCAACGTCGATCGCTATCTGCATGAGCTGTTCTTGGAAGAGAGGGACTCCGAGGGTTTTTTCCAGGGCAGGTTTAGCCAAAGGATGCGGGTATGTGACAGCTTCACGTCCGCGACGCCTAGAGAGGTAGGGGCTGACGGCGTCCCCCTGTATCGGACCGGGGCGGATGAGGGCCACTTCGATGACAATGTCGTAAAAGCATTCGGGACGTAGCCGCGGAAGCGTGGACATCTGGGCGCGCGATTCGACTTGAAAGACGCCAACGGTATCGGCAGCCTGAAGCAATGCGTAGACTCGAGGGTCTTCTTGCGGCAGATTGTGAAGCCCCAGAGGCTTTCCGGCGGTTACCAGCGATCCCGAATCAGTCAGACACGTATAGGATATCCGCAGAGCGGTGAGCATGCCGAGGCCTAGCAGATCGAATTTGACAAGCCCGGCTTCGGCGCAATCGTCCTTGTCCCATTGCAAGACGGTGCGCCCCGGCATGCGCGCCCAGCCCACGGGACACACGTCGATCACGGGACGATCGCACAGGACCATCCCTCCGGTGTGTATGCCGAGGTGGCGGGGTAATTTCTGCATTCTCGAGGCAAGATCGGCCACGGTGGGAGGCACTTCCATTTCGTAACGGACAGGACCGCCGACGTCGGCCTTTGTGGGGACCTTGTGTTCGACTGACTGCAACCATGCCTCTACTTGCCCTTCTTCGTATCCGAGGGCTTTAGCCGCATCCCGTATGGCCGAACGCGGACGGTAGGCGATCGTATTGGCAACTTGAGCGGCGCATTTCCTCCCGTAACGTTCATAGACATGCTGGATCACTTCTTCTCGCCTGCCCGATTCGATGTCGACGTCGATATCGGGTGGGCCGGAACGCCCGGGGGAAAGGAAACGCTCGAAGAGCATCTTGTGGCGAACCGCATCGACGGCGGTAATACCAAGAGCGAAGCAGACGGCAGAATTGGCCGAAGATCCTCTACCTTGACACCAAATGCCTTCATCGCGGCAAAAATCGACGATTTCACAGACGATGAGGAAGTATCCGGGGAAGCCGAGGCTCACGATAACCTCAAGCTCGTGATCGATCACTTCCCACGCCCGCGGATTCAATGAACGCGGCCCGTACCGTGCGAGCGCCCGCTCGTAGGTGATGTGGCGTAGCCAGCTGGCCTCGGTATGTCCTTCGGGGACGGGGAAATCGGGGAGATTGGGCGCAACCAGTGCCAGGTCGAAGGCGCATTCGGCGCCGATTCTCGCAGCTTGGCTCACGGCCTCGGGGTGGTCTCGGTGAAGGGAGAGCATCTGTTTCCCCGAACGAAGATACGATCCGTTGGCTGGAAGATAGGGGTCTATGCCCTCCAAGGTGGTTCGGGCTCGGGTTGCGGCGAAGACATCGGCGACATCGCGATCGCGGGGGCGGGCGTAGTGGACGTTGCCGGTGGCGAGATAGGCGATATCAGCGCGATTGGCAACCTCGACGAGGGCTTGGCAACGCTCCCGATCCAGCGGCGCACCCGAATTCGTCAGTTCGACCGCCACGTTTTCCTTGCCGAAAAGCGATCCGAGTCGACGTGCACATTCAACGGCGGCATCGAGATCCCAGACTTCCGTGAGTCTGCTTCCCAGGCGCGAAATCGGCTTCCCTTCTGCCCCCTCCAGGGCCCGCCTGATGCTTCCCTTCCGGCAACCGCTGAGAATGAGCCAATGTCCGCCCGAGACCGCAGCTAGGTCTTCGAGCTCGTAACGCGCGCAATTCTTTTCTCCGCTTGCCAGCATGGCCTCTCCCACCGCTCGGGAAAGCCGTCTATATCCTTCCGGATCGCGAGCGAGCAAGACGATGTGCTCACCGGGCGGATCGGCTTGAGCTCCTCGATCCTCGGTTACAAGAGTCAGTTCGGTTCCGATAACGGTGGGCAAACCGGCTTTTCGCGCTGCAGAAGCCAGCTGGACGACGCCGGGAAAGCCGCCGTGATCGGTGACGGCAAGAGCTTGAAGTTCCAGCTCGCAGGCTCGGGCGACGAGATCTTCGGGCAGGCTCGCCCCATCAAGGAAGCTGTAGGCCGAATGGGCGTGCAGCTCGGCGTAGGGAACCTTGCCCGGGCAAACGGACAAGGGTGACTTCCATTGCGATCTCACCACCTTTTCCGGCCGAACTATAGATAGACGCCTACTCATATCTCCCCTCCTCGTGCCATGCAGATCCTTCGCGGTATACAAGGACGGCCGAGCGATCGAGAACGATCTGGAGGTAGGCGCGCCTGGAACGCAGGGAATCGTTCCACCAACGCTGATCGATCGGCCACGGCCCCGCATAATTGTGAATCGCCGCCGTACTTCCACTCGATCGCAGCTTTCCTGGCTCGGGATCCTCGCATCCGGCAGCACATGCCAATTCGGCTTCGCCCGTTACTGTCAACTGATGGCCGCATCGGCCGTCCAATGCGACGTCGACGGGGTTCGTGTGCACGCGCGTCGGTCCGGGTTCGGGTATGGTTCCGGGCCATGGCAGGGCTGCCCTACCTTCAAGTTCCAAGCGATGCTCGCCCCACGCGATCTCTGCACATCGTTCTTCCATTGTGCGTCCTCCCACTTGGTGAGGAACCCTCACGGATTCTTCTCCAAGGACCGCTTGTATTCGGGCTACGGCGCCCGAAGCACGCTCATCATCGGCGCATCGGCCTCCCCAAAGAGCTTCGGGCGCGGCCGCCGTCGGGACGTTTTCGAGGCGCAGTTCGAGCCGGACGAGAGGCGAATCGCCGACCCATCCACCCAGCTGCCACCGGACTCGATCGACGATATCGCGAGCACTCCCTCCCCCGACCGACCACGAGCGCGAGAGCTCCTCACCGCTGTCGAAAGCCCCGTCGATGTGGAGCCTGCCAGAAGCGACCATCCTGGGCCCCATGGCTTCCACAAGTTCGTCTGCCAGCCCGCGGGCAGAGAATACCGCTTCTTCGGCGCGCTCTAGGGGAGGTTCGAATACTCGCGAGCACACGATGCTTGGCAGTTTCGAGTTTTCGTTTGGCACATGTACGTCGTGCCCCGTCGCTAACTGCCACAGAAGTGACCCTATTTCGCCGAAACGAGAAACCATTGCTGCAGCTCCGAGATCGCTCTCGCCGCCCACGGTTCGCACTCCGAGCCCTTCTAACAGTTCCAAGCAAGTACGCGCCTCGGGTCTGCCCGCAGGAGCGACGCCGACGAGCATCTTCTCCACCCGAGTTCGAGCCAGGAAACGCAACGATTCTTCAGCATCGAGAAAAGCATCCGACTGCGCCGCGAGAAGGGCCGCCAGAGTTCCCTGTCCGCAACCGATGTGCACTTCGCATCCAGCGACGTCGGCAATATGTCCAACGAGGGCCTCGGCGAGAATCTCCATCGATCCCACGGCACGGACCGCCCCTCGTGCAGGGAAAAGAACCCTTCCCGGTTCGATGAGGACAACATGAGCCACGTATGCGTCGATGGCACGCAAAACGGCCTCGAAACGAAGCGCATCTCGATGCGGGTCACGTGCCAGAACGATGAGTTCAGGACAGAGCGAGAGGGCTTCACGTTTACGCATGCCGATCCGGACCCCGGATGCACGGGCCCAAGCGTTCGCACACATCACTCCCCCGGCGCCAATGACGGCCGCAGGTTCATCGGAACGGGCCTGCCCCGCTGCCACTGCCGCAGCTACCGCCCAATCGGGAACGGCAATCGAAACATGCATCATGGGCGAACTGCTTCCAGCACAGGGCCTCCAGGCCGAGTATTCCCGATTCGCCCCTTCTTCTCAGCAAATGGAACGTTTACCGCCGGCACAAGATCTTTTGCGCTCCCCAGTTCGCCCCAGCCCTCCATCTTCTTTCCTTCCGAAACAACATGCCCGTGCATATCCCCCGAAGAGATGCGCGTACGTAGAAGAGGCCTGATCGCCGTCGAAGATGCGTCGGTTTGACGCCCCGAACGCTCTTTGACCGGCTCCCACCCGCCGGCCCCAACTCTCAATCGGACACGATGGCGCTCGCCCACGACATCAACGAGGATCGCCCGGATATGTCCCACTCCACGATTGATACCTTCAACTCCGGCAAACGCTCCTTTGACCCGCTCTCGACAATCCCATCCTTCCCCGATGAGGAGACAGCCACGAGTCAGCGCTCGCCTGGATAGAAGACGACGTTCTCGGGCGTCCAGACGAATGGAGGAGCCGAGCACGACGACGTCGAAACCATCGACCGCTGCGGTCAGCACTTGCGTGCGCGCACCTTCTCGAACCACAGGCACGCACACCGTGCGAGATATGTCGATTCCCAGAGATTTCGCCAGTTCCCACCCCACACCGACCGTTCCCAGGAAGGCGCTCCAAGCGCCTGCCTCGCTGGCGATTCCCGCGAGCAAAAGCGGGACGACACGACTGCCGAAAACTCCGATGCTCATGCCGCGCCCAAGCCCGCGCGGCAAGACGGTCGCCAAACATTCAGGTACGTTCCATCCACCCGCGGCCATCGTCCACTGCCCCGCCGACCCAAGCGTCGCCTCGCGCCGCCGGGCATCATTCGACGAGACTCCCACCGCGTTTTCCGCCAGCGCAAGCGTACGACGAGCGGTTTCAAGCCGCTCGGCCGCGCCCGCTTTGCCGTTAAACGACGGCATTTGAGCTGCCGAGTTTTCCACGGTCTCCACACCCTTTCATTGAACATGCGTTCGATAAAAGGGTAATGGGGAGGACCGACAGATTCCAAGCAGCCCGAACACATCTCAAACCGCCCCGCAAGCCCCGAGCGACTTCTTGCCTATTCGGGTACCCTAAGCTGGTGTTTCACATCGTTTTCTATGAACCGAGAATTCCCGGAAACACGGGGGCGGCGATCAGGCTTGCAGCATGCACGGGGGCCACACTCCACCTCGTCGAACCCCTCGGCTTCACCTTCGAAGACGCCCACCTCAAACGCGCGGGACTGGATTACCACGACCTCGCAGACCTTCGAATCCACAGCGATTTCAACGCACTCGTGCAGGCCCTGCCCGATTCGCGCATCTTCGCCTTCACGGGCCACACATCCAATAGCTTCGCCGACGTCGCCTATCGCGAAACGGATGCGCTTCTCTTCGGGCCGGAGCCAACGGGCTTGCCCGCGGACGTCATCGCACACCCGGCAGTCACTTCAGCCGTGCGAATTCCAATGATGCCCCACCTTCGCTCCTTGAATCTGGCCAATTCGGCCTCGATCGCGGTTTACGAGGCGTGGCGCCAACATGAATACATCGGCTCCTCGAACTTCTCCTAAAAGCCGCACCGACAATCGAAACAGCTCGTGGTGCATACCGGAAAAGGGCGCCGAAGGGCTACGGGCGCGAATCATCGCCGTGCGAAACGCTCCGCGGCATCAGCACGCAAAGGCGCGACTAAAGAGTCTCGCCCGCTTCCACCTGCTCCTGAAAGGTCTCGGAAGCGGCAACAAGCAGATCCTCAACGGGTAGTTCAAGAGCGTTCGCGAGCCTGAACAGGGTGAAAAGACGGGGATTGACGGCTTTGTTCGAGCGCCGATCGGATCTGGCACTCTCCATGAGTTGATAGTGGTTCCTATCAATCTCGGCACGCAGCGCCACTTGTTCTTGAGACAATCCAAGCTCTTTTCGTCTAGCTCGAATGGTCGTAGCGAAGATGTTTGCAAGTTGACGCTCTAACGGCGAAGAATCGGGCATATCCCAACTTTTGCCGTGTAAGCAACGCTTTACTACGGTGTATGCACGGTACGTAGCTCCCAGCACGCAACGGCCATCGCAGCTGCTACATTAAGCGAGTCGATGCCACCTGCCATCGGAATGACAACAGAGTGGTCGACAGCCGCCATCGTGGACTTGCGAAGGCCGTCTCCTTCAGCCCCTACGATGAGCGCAATTTTTGATTCCTCAGCCCGGCAAACATCCAACCGAGAGAAGGAATCGAGAGAAATGGATTCCGGCGTCAACGCCAGCGCCGCCGTCACGTAGCCGAATCCCGAAAGCAGACCGACACTTCGGGGCCAGTCGGCAATTCGCGTCCAAGGAACCTGAAAAACAGCCCCCATCGACACCCGAACCGACCGTCTATACAAGGGGTCGGCACAATCGGATGTGACAAATACTGCATCGATACCAAGCGCTGCAGCCGAGCGGAAAATCGCACCGACATTGGTGTGGTCGACAAGATTTTCCAGCACGACGACTCGCGCCGGGCCCGGCCCTACAGCCTCGAGCACCGCTCGAGGGTCGGCGAGCGCGGGGCGATTCATGGCAGCGATAGCACCGCGGTGAAGATGGAATCCGGTGATGGCCTGAAGCATTTCCTCCCCGCACACGTAAACAGGGATGTCTCCTCCTTCATCGTCTCCACCGGCCTTCATGAGCGACGGGGCAAGATCGGCAAGCCATCGTTCGTCTGCGAGAATGGAGCGCGGTCTGTGGCCCGCAGCTATCGCCCGTTGAATGACTTTCGAGGATTCGGCCATGTACAGGCCATTGTCCGTCTCGAGTTTCTTTCGCAGAGCCACGTCCGTCAGCCTCGTGTAATCAGCCAAACGATCGTCGTGGATGTCATCCATAGGTATCAACACCCCATAAGCGTGCCATAAACAATACGCATCCAACGGTCAAATCTAGGACATCGCGACATACGTGCTTCCAGACAAGCCGTGTATGCACGGAAACAATAACGTAAACCCGTCATTGCAGTAAGAGTCACCGTAAAAGTTCGAATCACACTATATTTTTCCTGATTCAACACAAACATCTTCGATTACTCAAACGTCACCCCAACGCAAACATCGCTTTTTTCCTTCATTTTTTACCTTTTATGAGCCATCCATCCACACCGAGTCAGCAAACGAAATACGGACGACTCCGGAGGTTCCTGTAGCGCATAGAATCCTTGTAGCGCATAGAAAACAATCGGGAACGAAAAACCGACGGCCGTAGCAGCCAGACGCGATTGAACAACAAATGTTGGGCCCCGAACCCTCCACATCCAGATACATCAACGGGCAATATCAATCGTCGACGTTCTCGGCATCATGATGTCGTCACCAGATACAGCGAATACCAGATACAGCGAAGGCGGGGTGTGAACAGCACATCAGCTGTTCACACCCCGCCTTCGCTCGTCGAAACTCTCACAGCTTTCTCAAGCCAAATCTACGTGCTCCAGACGATTGGAACTCGCATGCTCACCTGCCGGAAGGAGGCGGCGGTGTTCCACCGTCGTTGTAGCTTCGGAACTCAGGCGGCGTGGGATTCTGCGGGCGCTGACCAATCTCGGCATCGGGATCAAGGTGGCGTCCGGATTGGCGTCCCGATGTCTCTGCCTCATCGATGGCCACGTCGGCCGCCCCTTTGGCATCGGCGAGAGCATCGTCAATATCGGGCAGCGCAGTAGCGGCCAGGGCGTCGGCGATCTTTCCGTCACCGCCGAAATCGACCTTTCCGCCGCCGTCGCCGTCACCCCCGAAGCCCTTGGCCAGCGCATTGAGCGCCGCGGTCATCTCGGTGGGAACGATCCACAGCTTCGACGACGAGGAGTTAGCGATCTGTGGAAGGGTCTTGATGTACTCATAGGAAAGCAACTTGGGATCGACATTCCCTCGGTGAATGGCATCGAACACCTGGAGGATAGCTCGCGCCTCGCCCTGTGCGCGAAGAATCGTCGACTGGGCCTGACCTTCGGCGCGCAAAATCGCGGATTGCTTCTCACCCTCGGCCGTGAGAACCGCCGACTGTTTGACACCCTCGGCCGTGAGGATCGCGGCGCGGCGATCGCGCTCAGCCTTCATCTGCTGCTCCATCGCACCCTGGACGGAACGCGGCGGATCGATGGCTTTGAGCTCGACGCGCGAAACGCGGATCCCCCAGCGCCCCGTCGCCTCGTCAAGCTGACCACGCAGCTGGCCGTTGATCTCATCGCGCCCGGTGAGGGCCTGCTCCATTTCCATCGTACCGATGATATTACGCAACGTCGTGACAGCAAGCTGCTCAATCGCCGCCATCGGATCGGCGATCCCGTAGGTCGCAGCGACCGGATCCGTCACCTGATAGTAGATGACTGTGTCGATCGAAACGTTGATGTTGTCCTTGGTAATGACGGGCTGCGGTGGAAAAGGAACAACCTGTTCGCGCATGTCGATCTTCTCACGAATCGAATCGACGATTGGGAACAAGAAGTGCAGTCCGGGGGTCAATTTGCGATTGTATCTGCCCAACCGCTCGACAATGTATGTATAGCCCTGATTGACCATTTTGATCGTCATGAAAATGAAAAGAATGACGACGACTGCAACCAGTGTCAATAAAGTGAGACCGGTGTTCATATCTGTCCTTTGTTTTATCGGGATTGCAAACGAAAAATTTTGCGGGGAAAGGATACAGCCTGCATTCGCGGCCACCCGTAAACTGTGGCACACAGACGCAAACCGAGTCGAGCAGTCGGCTCACAGCCTAAAGCCGAGCCGACTAGTTAGAATGGGACTGCGGGGCAACGACGGCCACAACGCCTTCAATATCGGTGACAATGACATCGCTTCCTTCGGGAATGACTCCGCTTGTCGAACGCGATGACCAGACGTCACCGCCGATTCTCACTCGTCCAGCATCCTCATCAATAACCGTCAGGGCGCGGGCTCTCTTGCCTATCTGATCCTGAACAGAACCGACTTTCGTCGCCTTGGGATTGAAACGATTTTTGGCCCACGGCCGGACGATCGTCAAAAGAAGGATGGAGACAACCGAAAAGGAAGCGACCTGCGCAACGATATTCCCTGTTCCAACGGAAACGATCGCGGCGACGAACGCGCCACCGGCGATCATGAGGAACGAGAAATCGACCGTCAAGAACTCCAAAACGATGCAGCACAGGGCAATGATGCCCCATATTTCCCAATCCACGTTATTGCTCCTAGCTATAGTAGGGGTTCGAATTCAGTCTACTATGCAATGTGCTCCGTTTAGAAGCCCCAATCGGGTAGGGATCCCCACTAAAGCGGATGGAGATCGGCCTGTCCTCCTCTCGAAGCTTCACTTTCTCAAGCCTTGCGCGCAGAGAAGCGCCCCGCCTCATTGGTCACCGAAAGATCGATCCCGAAAACGGCGGAAAGATTGCTCGAGACGATGATCTCGCTAATAGGGCCAGAAGCGTAAACGGCACCGTCCTTGAGTAGAAGAGCGTGAGTGAAACCCGGTGGGATCTCCTCGACATGGTGGGTGACGAGCACGATCACGGGCGAAAGCGGTTCGATCGCAAGCCTGGAAAGAGTGTCGATGAGGCTTTCGCGTCCCCCCAGGTCGAGGCCGGAAGCAGGTTCGTCAAGGACAAGCACTTCTGGATTAGGCATGAGCGCGCGGGCAAGCCCGACCCGCTTCTTCTCCCCCGACGACAAGGTGGAAAAGAGTCGCGTTTCGAAAGGGGCCACACCCAGGCTCGCGAGGAGAGCCCTGGCCCGTTCGTCGTCGAGAGGATCGTAGGTTTCCCGCCATGTCGCCAAATGGCCGTACGCGGCGGTGCGAACCACATCCAGAACCCTTTGATCCCCGGGAATTCTCGCATCCATAGCGGAAGACATCATGCCGACGAGCGGGCGAAGATCCTCCAGATTGACCCTGCCCAAACGTTCGCCGACGATCGAGACGGACCCGCGGGTCGGGTGCATGCGGCCCGAAACCAGCTGGATGAGAGTCGTTTTTCCCGCGCCGTTGGGACCGAGAACGACCCATCGCTGACCCTCGTCCACACTCCAATCGACCGAATCCAAAATGGCGCGCCCATCGCGCCGAACGGTCGCTTCTTGAACATCAAGCACATCGCCCATGGCACAAGGTTACCGCTAGAGGCCTAAAGTCCCGCTATCACATCGCGATAGAAGTCCATCGTCTTAAGCGCGATTGACTCCCACGAGAAGTGATCCTCAACCCTCTTGCGGCCGGCAGCGCCCATTTTGCGAGCCTTTTCCGGGTTGGCGCATACAGTTTCCAAGGCTGAGGCAAGATCGGATTCAAAGATCTCAGGATGCACGGGGGTTCCGGTTCCGTCGTCGAGCTGCTCAATGGGAACGAGGGTTCCCGTGACCCCGTCTTCGATGCAGTCCGGTATGCCTCCCGTATCAGTTCCGACGACGGGAAGCCCTACTGCCATCGCTTCGAGATTGACGATGCCCAACGGTTCGTAGATAGAAGGGGTCACAAACGTCGTGGAGCACGAAAGAAGGCGAATGATCTTGGCGCGGCCTAAGAAATCGGAAATCCACACGATGCCTTCGCGTCTGCTCTGAAGGTCGTTGACGAGAGCCTCGGTTTCTGCTGCGATCTCGGGCGTATCGGGAGCGCCCGCGCACAGAATTACCTGAATGTCCTCCGGAAGCTTCGCTATGGCGCGCAAAAGACCGGGAACGCCCTTTTGCCGCGTTATTCTTCCGACGAACATGACGGTGGGCCTATCAGGATCGAGCCCGTATGAGGCGAAATACTGCCGTGCAACGGCGATTTCCTCATCGGTCTCGGGAGCGTTCCACCCCGACAAATCGATTCCGTTGTGGATGACCCGCACCTGTTTGGGTTCGATCTTGGGGTAGCAACGGAGAATGTCATTGCGCATGGCGTGGGAAACCGCGACTATTCCATCGGCCGCCTCGTAGGCGGTACGCTCGACCCAGGAAGAGATCTCATACCCGCCTCCCAACTGCTCACGTTTCCACGGACGCAAAGGTTCGAGCGAATGAGCGGACAAAACATGCGGGATGCCGTAGAGCATTCCCCCGAGGTGACCGGCCATATTCGCATACCAGGTGTGAGAATGGAGGATGTCCGCCGTTCCTACGCGGTCCGCCATCTCCAGGTCGACACCTAGAGTCTTGATCGCCGCATTCGCCGAAGAGAGCTCTGCCGGATAGTCATATCCGTAAACCGTGACTCCCGCGGGTGCGTTCTCATTCTCACGCGGCCCGTCGAAAGCGTGGACGTCGACGTCGGCATGTGCCGCCAATACCTTAGACAATTCCTCGACGTGGACGCCGGCGCCGCCATAGACGTTCGGCGGGTATTCTCGAGTCAATAGAGCGACACGCAATGTGGGGTCCTTCCCTTCGGTGGTCAACGCTGACCCTTTCACTGTACCCGCTCTGTCGTCCAACGGCGGACACTTACGTGCGCTGAATCAATATATGAGATAGGTGGTAGCTATGGGAGCTAAACCCCGAGTCCTCGCCATCGTCCTGGCAGGCGGAGAAGGCAAGCGCCTCATGCCCCTCACCCAGGACAGGGCCAAACCTGCCGTCCCCTTCGGCGGCATCTACAGACTCATTGACTTCTCACTGAGCAACATCGTCAATTCGGGATACCTGAAGATCATCGTTTTGACCCAATACAAATCTCATTCGCTAGATAGGCACATCGCGCGCAATTGGCGCATGTCGAATCTCTTCGAGAATTTCGTGGCCCCGGTTCCCGCCCAGCAGCGGCGCGGTGACCACTGGTACCTCGGATCGGCCGATGCCGTCTACCAGTCGCTCAACATCCTCGATGATGAGCGGCCCGACGTCGTCCTCATCACCGGGGCGGACAACATCTATCGCATGGACTTCTCACAGATGGTCGACCAGCACGTCGAAACCGGCGCAGAGCTGACGATCGCGGGAATCCGCCAACCGCTCGAACTGGCGTCCGCATTCGGCGTAATCGACGTCAACAAGACCGATCCGCGCCGCGTGGCCGCCTTCGTCGAAAAGCCCCAGGACACCTCCGGGCTGGGCCTGCCGGATTCGCCCAGCGAGTTCCTGGCCTCCATGGGCAATTACGTCTTCAACACCGACGCCCTGTACAAGGTTCTCTCGGACGACGCCGTCGACCCCAACTCGAAGCACGACATGGGTGGAAACATTGTTCCTTTCTTCGTCGAGCAAGCCACGTGCGGGGTC
This sequence comes from uncultured Actinomycetaceae bacterium, assembly GCA_963531075.1. Taxonomy (GTDB): domain Bacteria; phylum Actinomycetota; class Actinomycetes; order Actinomycetales; family Actinomycetaceae; genus Peptidiphaga. The sequence continues at coordinate 13,304 of CAUSGP010000006.1, forward strand.
TATGACTTCACGTTCAACAACGTCCCGGGCCATTCCGACCGCGATCGCGACTACTGGCGCGACGTGGGAACGATCGATGCCTACTACGAGGCGAACATGGATCTCATTTCCGTCAATCCCGTGTTCAACCTGTACAACGACAGATGGCCGCTTTTGACGGGGCATTCGAACCTCGCCCCGGCGAAATTCGTTTACGGACACCACGAAAGGCTCGGACACGCCCTCGATTCGATCGTCTCACCGGGCGTCATCGTCTCGGGAGGCGAAGTCATCGGTTCCGTCCTCTCCCCCGGCGTTCGAGTGAATTCATGGTCGACGGTGCGCGAATCCGTCCTGCTCGACGGGGTCAACGTGGGCCGCAATGCGACGGTCGTGCGCGCGATTCTCGACAAATACGTGGTGGTCGAAGAAGGTGCGCAGGTGGGTGTCAACCACAAGCACGACCGAGCCCGCGGATTTCACGTTTCCGAGGGAGGCATCACCGTCGTCCCGAAGGGCGCACGCGTCAAGGCGACGCTTTACGCGCCCACACCGGCTGACGCGGCCGATCCGTCCGACGAGGCCCGAGCCTCCAGCTCCGGCGATACGCCCGCTGGGTCCGAGGTCTCCGGGCGCTCCGGCGGCGCCGAAGAGGACGGGGCGACCACTCTTGTATGAGCCCGTTCTTGTATGAGCCCGTGCGCGAGGGAGAGCCGGTCAGATTTTCCCTCGCTTCGCCCGAGCCCCTTCCTGCAGGGCTCTTGGCACACACGAGGCATGTTTTCAGCTCGGCCTGCAAGGAGGTCGCCGAGCGCTCGCCCGAGGTTCCCGGCCTGCAGACGCTGTCGCTGTTCGGCGTCGCCGGATCCGACGCCTCCGCGTTGGAGCTGCTGAGGGACGAATTGCGCGGCCCGGCCTTGGCTTTGGGCGTCGATTGCGCGCTCACGCGCGGAAAAATGGCCGAGCGCGGGCCGCGCCTCATCGTCTCCGACGTGGACTCGACCTTCATCCGCGGCGAGGCCATCGACATGCTCGCCGACGCCGCCGGATCCGGCCCGCGGGTGGCGGCCATAACGGAGGCGGCGATGAACGGCGAGCTCGACTTCGCCGAGTCCCTCGCCGAGCGCGTCGCCACGCTGGCGGGCCTGCCCGTCGATCGGGTCGAGTCGATCGCTGATCGCATTGAGCCCGTTCCGGGGGCCGCGACGCTGGTTGCGACGGCGCACGCCCGCGGATGCGCCATCGGCCTCGTTTCCGGAGGATTCATCGAGGTGATCGGCGGGATGGCGCGCCGCCTCGGCGTCGACCATGTGCTGGCCAACCGGCTCGAAACGAGCGGCGGCACCCTCACCGGCAGGACGAAAGGCGAAATCGTCACCCGCGAGCGCAAGGCCGAGGCGCTTCGGCGCTGGTCCGAGGGCGGCTCGCTGCCCGGCGCCGACCTGCCCGGAGGCTCCACATTCTCTGAAGACTCCATTTTGCCGGAAGGCTCCGACTTTCCGCTGGAGGATCGGGCCAGGGAAAGCGCGGACTCTCGTTCTGGAGGCTTCTCTCGTTCTGGAGGCTTCTCTTCGCCGCGCATGAGGATCGACCTATCCGAAACCGTGGCGGCCGGCGACGGCGCCAACGACCTATCGATGATGGAAATCGCCGGGCTTTCCGTTGCTGTGTGCGCCAAGCCCGCGGTGCTCGCCGTCGCCGACGCCGCGGTCACCCAGCCGCGGCTCGACATCCTCGCAGCGATCCTCGGCTGGGACGCAGTCTGACGCCTTCCACCGCACGGCAAGCTGCTTCGTTTCGGGTCCGGAACCGCAGCGGATCCGAGGTTTTCGCGCCGCAGCCCGCTGCCGGGCGGCGTTTTAATCCCACTGCCGAAAAGCGCGAACCGGGCTACCGGGCTGTGCCCTCACCCCGCCGCCAAATCTCGGGGGCGCGCCTTGACGCCCGCGAGCGTCAGGGCGAGGGCCGCGGCGCCGACGCATCCCGTCGCGATCCACGACGAGCTTTCCATGGGAACCCTGCCCACAAGGTAGAGGGGCGAGAGCTTTCGTCCACATTCGGGAAGGTCGAGGGGGTCGGCCAGGAGCTCAACAACGGCGATCCAACAGGCAAGGGCCCACACGGCGGCCCACGCCTTCGGCGCATAGGAGAAAACGGCGAAGGCCCCGGCCAGCACGGCGACTATGGGAACGAGCAGGAGTGCCGCAGCCCCCAAAGAGGAGGAAAACTCCCATGTGCCGGTGGACGCTCCGATGGAGATCCAGTAGGCGAAACCGCCTGAGGCGGCCACTGCCGCAGCTACGAGGGCCGCTTGGGCGAACCAGGCGCGCACGACGTTCGCGTAGCCACAGCGCGTGGAACATACGAGCCCAAGCCTTCCGCTCGCCTCTTCGCCGCGCAATTCGGCTGCGGTCACAAGCCCGGCCGCGAGCGCGAGCAGACCGATGATCCCGACGGCCAGAACGGACATGAAGTCGCGCGGCGCGTGCCCTCTGAAAAGCTCGGCGATGCTCGGATTCTGTTCGACCCAGGCGTCTATCTCGTCTCCCATGGCTCCGACCGGCGCCGCCCAGCAAACCGCCGCCGCGCACCACCCGGCGGCGCTGGAGCGCGTGAGGCGCCAGACGTAGCGTGTGCCTCGAATCCACGGCGCGGCGCCGGCCCTTCCGGGCCTCGGCGAAACCGCGGCGCCTCCGAGGTCACGGACGCGGCAGAGCGCGAGGGCAGCCGCAGCCAAAGCGGCGACCGCCGTTGCGCAGGCGGCGTAGGGCCACACACGGCTCGCTCCCCACGGCCGGGCTTCAGCCAGCCAGCCCATGGGGGTGAGCCACGTCGCGGGCAGGCGCCGTCCATCTATCGCCGCACGTACGAGGTAGCAGAACATGACCCACACCAACACTGCGGTTCCCGCGGCTTTGGTGTCCGCGACCGTCTGAACCAAGAGGGCGGCTGCCGCCGCGAAGACGAGCGCGAACAGGCAGAGGATGAGGCAGTATTTTGCGGCGCCGCCGGCGGGAAAGCCAAGCAGGACGAGGCCCGCGAAGCTCGCGGCCCCGAAGAGGGCGGTTGAACACGCCTGCGCCGCCATGGCGGCCACCATCGGCGCGGTTTTCCCATAGCCTCCGGCCGAGACGACCTCCCATCGGCCGAGGGCCTCCTCGGCTCGCATGAGGCGGACGGCGAGCAGGCTTGCGCCGACCGGAATAAGGACGAGCCCGAACATGCCAACCTCGAAGGCCTCGATTCCGCCCGCGGAGGTCAGATCGTAGCCACGCCCGTTGAACAGCTCCTGAATGCGCGAGGAGCCGATGGTCGAGGCGTAGCGCAGTCGGCTCACGCCGTCGGGGTAGAGAGATTTCGTTGCCGAGGCCATGGCGAGCACCAGGGCGGTCCAAGCCAGGGGCCATGCAAGAAGCCTTCGGCCGTGAGCCTTCCATATGAGCGTCCAGAGCGCCCGGCTCGGCCCGCTCATTTCTCGCCGCCGTAGAAGCTGAGAAAGGCCGCCTCAAGGGAGCTTTCGACCTTTCGTATCGACGCTCCTCCTTTCACGAGGCCGGCGACGGCGGAGTCTGCCTCGGCGGAGGGCACCTTCAGGGTGATCGTCTCCCCCGTCCTGCTGACGGCGGAGACGGCGACGTCGGCCCTGGCGCGCACCCCTTCGAGGCTTCCCGAGTATGCGGCTCGCCCGCGCCGAAGAACGGTGACCGTGTCGCACAACGCCGCGACCTCACTCATGATGTGGCTGCTCAGCAGCACCGTCGCGCCGTATCCTTGCGCTTGGCGGACCGTTTCGACGAAGCGCTCGGCCATGACGGGGTCGAGGCCCGACGTCGGCTCATCGAGGAGCAGGAGCTCGGCCCGCGTGGCGAGAGCCGCGACGAGGGCGACCTTTTGCCGGTTGCCCTTCGAGTATGTGCGCGTTTTCATTCGAGGGTTGAGTTCGAAGCGCTCAATGAGCTCGGCTCTGCGGGCGGCGTCGATGCTGCCTTGCATACGCCCGAGAATATCGATGCACTCGCCTCCGGTGAGGTTGGGCCACAGCACGGTGTCCCCGGGAACGTAGGCAAGACGCCGATGGACATCGACCGCTTCCTTCGCGGGATCGAGGCCAAACACGCGCAAACGGCCGCCGTCGAGCCGAATCTGGCCGAGGATTGCCCGGATCGCCGTCGTCTTTCCAGCGCCGTTGGGGCCGAGAAAGCCGTGGACGGAGCCTGCCTTCACGCTCAGGTTCAGCCCGTCAAGCGCACGGACACTGCCGAAAGCCTTCATCAAATTCTTTCCTTCGACAAGAATTTGATCGTTACTATCATTTGAAAGTGACTCTCTCATAAAAAAGAAGTTACCACCGGCGCAAAGGCGATGACAAGGCTATGAATGCAACAAGGCTGTAAAGTGGCATCGACAAGGAGGTGCGATGGCACAACGGGGATTGCGCGAACGGAAAAAGGCGGCTGCCATGCACCGCATACAGACGGCCGCCCTCGAGCTATTTTTGACGGACGGATACGACAACGTGACGATCGAGCAGATCGCCGACCGCACCGACGTCTCCCCTTCGACCGTCTATCGATATTTCGGGACGAAGGAGGGCTTGGTGCTACACGACGAGCACGACGACCTGCTCATGAGCACGGTGGCTGACGCCCTCGCCGATGGCGCGAGGCTTCTCGACGCTCTGCGAGAGGCCGTCCGGGCAATCGCCGAGGAGCATTTCGTGCGCGACCGCCAGGCGACCGTGCAGCGGGTGCGGCTGTACTTCGAGGTCCCCGCGCTGCGATCGGCAGCGTCAACCTTGGTCACCGAACTCATCGACAAGCTCGCCCGAACCCTTAAGGACAGCGGGAAGGCGGATTACGCGGACGGCCTGATCGCCTCGAGCGCCGTCGTCTCGGGACTGCTGGCGGCCGCATGGAACTGGTATCGAGAAGGGGCGGAAAGGCCTTTCACCGTCTACGCCGACGCCGCTATGGACGTCCTCGCCGAAAAGATCACCACGATGTAGAGCGGTCAAGAGCGATGTAGGAGCGGTCTAGGGACGCAGCACGTCGACGATCCGCATGCGGCCGGGCGCGAGGGAGCTCCACGATTCGACATGTCCGACGACGGCCATGGCGGTGGAAAAGCCGTACCTGAAACTGTCCGCACGCGCCGCGCCCGATCCTCTCAACGCCCGGAATCGCGCACGATTCCGAGACCCGGGCAGGCCCTTCTCCGGCGAGGCCAGCAACCTCGCCAGCATCGACATCGTCGGCTCGTGCCCGACGACGAGAACCGCGTCCACCCCCGCGCCGACTTCGGCGCCGTCAACCTCCCGGACGGGGCTCTCGATTCCGTCGCGGTCCATACCGTGCAGAGCCTCGAGAAGGCCTTCCCCGCCGCGAGAGTAGAGGCTGGCTTCCTCCCGGACCTGGGCGACGGCCAACCCGGCCGAGCGAAGGGCGGCCAGGGTCTGCTGCGTGCGCGTCGCCTCCGAGACGATCGCCACGTCGATGTCGCCGACGACTCGCGTGATCGCCGGCGCCTGAGACGCGGCCTCCTCCCTGCCCCGCGGGGTCAGCGGGCGGGCGCGGTCCCTGGCGGCGAATCCGGCTTCGCCGTGGCGCATGAGAACGAGAGTCGGCATGGTGCAAGGCTATCTCCGATCGGGCCGATTGAATAGGGAACGTTCGAAATCGACGCCCGCGTCGCAGCGGGGCCCGCGCGGCAAAGCCAACGCTTATGCCAAAGCGATGAGCTCGAAATAGTCGTCAGACCACAGATCTTCGTCCCCGTCGGGCAGCAAGAGCACCCGCTCGGGGCGAAGTGCCTCAACCGCCCCTTCATCGTGGGTGACGAGGACGACGGCGCCCTCGTATTTGCCGAGCGCGGCGAGAATCTCCTCGCGTGAGGCCGGGTCGAGGTTGTTCGTCGGCTCGTCAAGGAGCAGCACGTTGGCCGCCGACACGACGAGCATGGCCAGAGCGAGCCGAGTCTTCTCCCCTCCCGAGAGCACGCTGGCAGGCTTGTCAGCGTCGGCGCCGGAAAAGAGAAAAGAACCAAGGACGGAGCGAACTTTCGTGTCGTCGAGCTCGGGGGCTGCCCGCCACAGATTGCCAACCACCGTCTCGTTCGGGTCAATCGTCTCGTGTTCCTGTGCGTCCCATCCGACTTTCAGCCCGCGGCCTGGCACCACATGACCGGTGTCGGCCTCCTCGACGCCGGCGAGTAGGCGCAGAAGCGTCGTCTTTCCTGCGCCGTTGAGGCCCAGGACGACGACGCGAGATCCTCGATCCACCGCCAGATCCAATCCTGCGAAGACTTCGAGGGACCCGTACGATTTCGACAGTCCGACGGCAGTCAGCGGCGTACGCCCACACGGAGAAGGGTCGGGAAAGCGCAAATTGGCAACCTTATCCGCTTTTCTTTCCGCCTCCAGTCCGCTCAGCAGGCGCTCGGCCCGCCGTGCCATATTCTGCGCGGCTGCCGCCTTTGTCGCCTTGGCCCGCATCTTGTCAGCCTGTCCCATGAGCGCGCTGGCCTTGCGCTCGGCGTTCAGCCGCTCGCGGCGGCGGCGTTTCTCGTCGGTCTCACGCTGTTTGAGATACTCGGCCCACGGCATGTTGTATACGTCCAAAGCCGCGCGATTGGCGTCTAAATGCCACACGGCATTGACCCTCTGGCCCAAAAGTTCGACCGAATGGGAAATGACAAAGAATCCTCCCTTGAACGATCGGAGATAATAAC